>JBEGQK010000051.1:0-3277 GCA_041180985.1 Actinomycetota bacterium | reverse complement strand
CAGCGGTGCCGGCGATGGCACTCGCGCGGTTGTGGAGGACGGCACCCGTGCACTCCGCCAACCGAGTCATCATCTCGAAGTTCGCCACGACGGCCGCCGCGTCGACCATCGCGGCCTCGCCAATGACCTGCGACAGTCGATCGCGGGTGCGGGACAGTTCAGCGGCGTCCGCAGCAGGTGATGCAGCGGCGGCCGCGAACTCGAGAAGTTCGCGCGCATGCGGTATCCCCACCGTGAGCGTCGGGAGATCCACCGCGACTCCTTGTTCCTTGCCACTCCAACTGAGCATGGCTGCATGGGAAGACGTTCAATAATGGCATTCGCGGCTGAACGACACCCGCGTGGCGATGAGTTCCATCTCCACGCGCGACAGGGTGCCGCGCGTCCAGCGCGGGTCAACCATCTCGGCATCCGGGATGTACTGGTTGTCCGCGAGACTCCACAACATCTCGTTCGCGGCCGGAACCGCCGTGAGTGCCTGCACGACTGCCGCATCTGCGTCAGCCGGCGCTGCAACAGGGACCCAATTGAGCGTCGCATCCGCGAGCGGGGGTGCGGGCACCAGCGTCGGGCCATCGTCCGTGGCCGGCGGCAGTTCGCGCGGAGGAAGACCGAGCGTGTTGCGCAGCGACGTGAGCGAGGCGACGCTGCACACGAGTCCGACGAGTTCCACGTACTCGAGCACACCGATCTCGTCGCGCACCTCCTCGTACCACTGCTTCGTGATGTGCGGATGGCCGCTCGCCATCACCGCAACCGCACGGTGCGCTGCGGCGGGTGCCGCTGCTCCGTCGTTGTGATGCCGGCGGTCTGCGTCAGCGGATGCCGACCACATTGCGGCAATGGCGGTCTCCGCCAGTTCGCGGCGTTGCCGCGCCGACCACCATGTGCCCGCCGACGCGAGGGACTCCCACGCGCGGTCGTGCGCAGTTTCGAGTTCTGGACGGATGGACAGCGTCACGGCTGCAAAAGTAGCCCGATTCACCGGACGAAGATGAGCCCCGCCGCGTGCTGACGCTTTGGCAGACTGACGTGATGGACAATCTCCGCAAATGGAACATCGGTCTCACCGTCCTTCACGGGTTCCAGGCACTCGCCGTTCTGCTTCTGGCGAACGGATTCGCCATCACCGTCACGTCAACGTTCCCGGTTGGTCCTCCTGGCACCAGGCTGGAGAGCCCGAAGAGCCTGTTCGACCTCCCGATCGGCCCGGCGGTGGCACTGTTCCTGCTTCTCGCCACGGTGGACCACCTCGTCACCTCCACGGTCGCGCGCTCGCGCTACGAGCAGGACTTGGCTTCGGGGATAAATCGCTTCCGGTGGGTGGAGTACTCGTTCAGCGCCACCTTGATGGTCATCCTCATGGCGTCGTACGCGGGCATCACCGACATCACCGCACTCGTGTCGATTGCCGGCGCGAACGTGGCCATGATTCTCTTCGGTTGGCTGCAGGAGCGCATGAACCCCCCGACCCGCACAACCACGACGATGATGCCGTTCTGGTTCGGCACGATCGCGGGTCTCGCGCCGTGGGTGGCCATCTGGACGAACGTGGTGGGTGCGGTCACGATCCCCGGCTTCGTCTACGGGATCATCGTGGCCGAGCAGTTGTTCTTCTTCAGTTTCGGTCTGAACCAGTGGCTGCAGTACAAGCGAGTGGGCCGTTGGGCCGACTACCTCCACGGCGAGAAGGTGTACCTGGTGCTCAGCCTTGCAGCCAAGTCCGTGCTCGCCTGGCAGATCTTCGGCGGGTCACTGGCGACCTGACGACTCCAACCACGCCTCTATTACCCGCGCACAAAATCGGCGGTTGACTTCGAAGTGGCGCCCCCGGCAGGGATCGAACCTGCGACCTGCGGTTTAGGAAACCGTCGCTCTATCCACTGAGCTACGGAGGCAACCCCGACAGGCTAACGGCGCCTGCGGCGACGCAGCGCAGGCGGAAGGAACATCGCGGCACCGACTGCGAACAGGATCGGCACGACAATCAGCCAAGTGGCGATGTTCGACTCCTTGGTGAACTTCCTCACGGACACGCCGAGAGCGAATGTGACTGCGTCCTTGCCCTTCTCCTTGGTGGTGATCGCCACTCGGTGAGCTCCTGCCGGCACGTCCTTCGGGATGACCACGACAGTGTCAAGGGTTCCGCTGGGACCCACCGTCGCAGTGCCGATGCGGATGGGTGTCGAGAACATCCACATCTCCATCTCGGTGCCGGGTTCGAAACCGGCGATCTTGATGGCGACCCTTGCACCCGGTTCGAGCGCGACGTTGCCGTCCGCATCGAGTGCGAGCGTGTTCCCGTCCGCGTCCACGGACGACACCTCAGCACTCAACTCGCCAACAGTGATCACGACCTTGTTGTCCCGCCGTGACACCGTCGACGGCTGCACCTCGCCGCCCTTCGTGACGGCTGCCTGGCCTGTCTCGACAACCGGAACCACAGGTGGCGCGATGGTTGTCGAAGCTGGCTCGGAGGGCACCGTCGTCGACGTGGTCGTGGTGGTCGAATCGCCGGTCCCGCGCACCGGGGTGACCGCCGAGCTCTTCGACGGCAGCGACGTCTGCGGGGTCGCCACGTTCCCTGTGAGCACCGAGGTCTGCGATGCCAACGGGGCCGCCGTCGTGGTGGTCACCGGGTTGTTGATGATGATCTGCAGTGCCGGCGGCGCGGTGGTTGTCGTCGGCGGAACGGTGGTCGTGGTGGATGTTGAGGTCGTGGTCGTCGGGACAGGAGTCCACACGGCATAGAGAGTCACATCGGCATTCGTCGAGTACGTGCTGCTGCCCGCCGCGTACGGCGTGCCCGTCCCGTCGGCGGCCGTGTTCCAGCCGCCGAACGTGTACCCGGTGCGGACGAGGGACCCGGAGTTAGATGACACCGCCGTGGCCGCTCCACCGGAGGTGAAACTTCCGCTGGACGGGACGGAGCCGGACGTCGCACCGTTCGCGTCGTACGTCATGGTGTAGGTCACGGGGTAGAACGTGTTGACGGTGGCGTTGTAGTTGGTGAGGATGTCCGATGCGCTGAGCACGCTGGTGTACGCAAGAACGGAACTGATGTTGCCGCCGAAGCTGTACGCGGGGGCATCCTGGCCGTTCCCGATCCACGTCTTCCCGTCGGCCGAGCACGTGAGCGAGTTCCCGCTGTTTCCGGTTCCGGTCGTCTTCAGGACACCGTTGATGTAGAGCTTGATCTGGCCGGTGGACTTCTCGCGCGTTGCCGCGACATTGACCCAGGTGTTCGTGTTCACGGAATCCGTGGTGGCGAACGTCG
>JBEGQK010000050.1:0-3242 GCA_041180985.1 Actinomycetota bacterium | reverse complement strand
GTCATGGCCGTTCGCGACGAGGTGATGGGTGGTCACCGTGCCGCGAGCACCCTGGTGACCGTCCCGGCCCTCGCGCGGGCCGAGTGGCAGGTCGAGATCTCCCTCGTCGCCGCGAACTGAGCGGTCTCGCTAAGAATCCGTCAACCGCGCTAAGAACCCGTCAAGGTCGGTCCGGTCGTGCGGGCACCGTCGGATACTTGTCCCCATGGACGCAGTCGCAGTTCCGATCACCACGTGGGACGTCACGCTGTCGGTTCTCGGTGCTGCAGCATTCGGTCTGCTCGTGAGTTACGTGGCGACCCGTCGCTTCCGCCGTTTCGTCGTCGATGCCCACGCCGATGCAGCCGGGCATTCGATGCTGCAGTTCTTCGAAGCGGTGCATGCTGGGTCACCGGTGACCGAGGCATGGCACTCGATGATCTCCGCCACGGCGGGCAGTCTCGAACAACTTGACGTGCGATTGGTGTCGACCGGGACCGAGGAACGACCCGTGGTCGCGCGGCAACGGTCCGGTCCAGATGGTTGCGCAGCCGATGTCTCCACGGTCGTGATCCCGCACGGGGGCGCGTTGGTCTGCCTGCAGGACCCACGAATTTCCCAGGAACTGCTCGTCACACCCCGCGACGGTTTCGGTGCGGTGGAAGTGCCGCGAGAGGTGCTTCTCGCTTTTGCCGATCACGTCGGCTTGTTGGCACGGATCGGTCTGCTGTCGGAACTGTGACGGCTCTTCGGGCACACTGTTCCCGTGGATGTGTCGGCCGCCGAAGAGCAACAGATGCCTGAACGGATGCCCCGTTACCGGCACCTTGCTGCCGTCGGCCCGCGCCGTCTCGCGGCCGGATTCGTCATCGGCATCGTCCTGCTGGCCGCACTGACCGGGTTCCTCGTCCACCACCGGGCGGATATCTCCGTGGCCACATCCCTTGCCCTGTACCTGCTCGTTGTCGTATCGGTCACGGCGATCGGTGGGCCACTGCCCGGTGTGACTGCCGCCGTCGCCGCACCCCTGCTCGCGAACTGGTACCTGATTCCGCCGTACCACACTCTCCGCATCAACAACACCGACAACTTGGTCGAGTTGTCGGTGTTCGTCTCGACGGCGACGATCGTCTCGGCGTACGTGTCGATCGCCGAACGCCGCGCGATCGAGGCGGACGAGGCGCGAAGGACCACGCAGAAGATGGCCGTCGAGCAGAATCGCCTCAGGAAGATCGCCCTGGAGGCCGAGATGCTGGCGAAGGCGGACGAACTGCGCACGGCGATACTGCGCGCGGTCTCCCACGACCTGCGGACCCCGCTCGCGGCCATCAAGGCGTCGGTGTCGAGTCTCCGCCAGGAGGATGTCCAGTGGGACGACGTGGACCGCGGCGATTTCCTCCAGTCGATCGAGGGGGAGACGGACCGCTTGACGAACATCGTCACGAACCTCCTCGACCTGAGCCGGATCGAGGCGGGAGTCGTCCGGCCATCGATGTACGCGACATCCGTCGATGACGTCATCTCCACGACACTGAGATCGTTGGCAGGGAACTCAGCCGACGTCACCGTCGACGTGCCGGCCGACCTGCCGGAGGTGATGGCGGACCATGCGTTGTTCGAGCGGGCACTCGTGAATCTCGTCCAGAATTCGGCGAAGTGGTCACCGGCGGGGACCGCCGTCCTGGTGCGCGGACGGAGCGCCGGCGCGTCGGTGGAGGTCTCGGTGATCGACCACGGCCCGGGCATCCCGGTCGACAAGCGTCTCCAGGTGCTCCAACCGTTCCACCGCCTGAGTGACGCGACATCGGGCGGCGGCCTCGGTCTCGGCCTGGCGATTGCCGACAGGTTGATCGCGTCGATGAACGGCCACCTCGAGCTGCGCGAGACCGATGGTGGCGGTCTCACGGCTGTCATCACACTGCCGTCCGTGGTCGGTGACGCGCCGTGAGCCGCATTCTCTGCGTTGATGACGAGCCCAACCTGCGGCGCACACTGGCGGCCAACCTGCGGGCGCGAGGGTACGAGGTGGACGTCGCGGAGACCGGTGAGATCGCGCTCGAACTTGCCCGCCAGAGCGTGCCGGACGTCGTCTTGCTGGACCTCGGTCTCCCGGGCATCTCCGGCCTCGAGGTGATCCGCTCGTTGCGACGGTGGACGAACGTGCCGGTTGTGGTCCTCTCGGCCCGTGACGACGAATCAGACAAGATCGCAGCTCTCGACGCCGGCGCCGACGATTACGTGTCGAAACCTTTCGGCATGGGCGAGTTGCTCGCGCGACTGCGCGCGACACTACGGCGGTCGTCGGTCGTGGAGGAGATCAGGTCCGTCGAGACCCCGGACTTCGCGCTCGATTTCGTCACGAACAAGGTCACGACACCCCACGGCGACGTCAAGCTGACTCCCACGGAATGGCACATCATCGAGGTCCTCGTGCGGAACGAGGGCCGTCTCGTTCCCGGACGCGCCCTGCTGCAGGCAGTCTGGGGGCCCGAGTACGGCAACGAGACGAACTACCTGCGAGTGCACATGGCCCACATCCGCAGGAAACTCGAACCTGAGCCGGGGAAGCCCCGTTACTTCCACACCGAGCCGGGCATGGGGTACCGCTTTTCACACGGGTACTGACCGCTAAGAATCCGCTAACTATTCACATCGGTGGCCCCGTGTTCGGCAGAGTGGGTTCCGCCCCTTTCGGGCGGACATATGCCTTCCATCAAGAATTTCCTCATCGGTCAACCGCTCTCGAGCGAGGAGGAGCAGCACCAGCGCCTCCGCAAGTTCATTGCCCTCCCGGTGTTCGCGTCCGACGCGATCTCCTCCACCGCGTATGCGACCGACGAAATCCTCGTCGTGCTCCTTCTGCAGGCCGGGGTCGGCGCGGCGGCGTTCCGTCCGCTCCTCCCGATCGCGATCATCGTCTGTGTGCTGATGGCAATCGTGGTGGTGTCCTACCGCCAGACGATCCATGCGTACCCGTCGGGCGGCGGCGCTTACATCGTGTCGCGCGAGAACCTCGGCATCGTCCCGTCGCTCGTCGCCGGGTCGTCGCTTCTCGTCGACTACATCCTGACCGTCGCGGTGAGCGTGGCCGGCGGTGTGCTGGCCATCCGCACGGCGACCGGCTTCGACCACAGCCTGACCGTGCCGATCTGTCTGCTCTGCGTGTTCATCATGACGGTCATGAACCTGCGCGGCGTCAAGGAGTCAGGTGCCGCGTTCGCGGGGCCGACCTACTTCTACATCCTCATGCTGGTGCTGCTGAT
>JBEGQK010000049.1:0-3511 GCA_041180985.1 Actinomycetota bacterium | reverse complement strand
TCCACGTTCGCGCCCGACGCGAAGATCATCCACGTCGACATCGACCCGGCGGAGCAGGGCAAGGTGCGCAAGCCTGATGTCCCGATCGTCGGCGACTGCCGTCTCGTCGTCGAGGAGATCGTGAAGGCGATCAAGGAACTGCAGGCCGAGGGGACGACCCAGGCCGACATCACCCCGTGGCGCAGCCGCGTGAACGGCTGGAAGGAACAGTTCCCGCTGACCTACGAACCGTCGGAGCCGGGCGCACGCCTGAAGCCGCAGTTCTGCCTGGAGAAGCTGCGCGACGCGGCACCCGAGGACACGATCCTCGTGGCGGGTGTCGGCCAGCACCAGATGTGGAGCAGCCTCTTCTGGAAGTTCAACAAGCCGTACAGCTGGGTGAACTCCGGCGGTCTCGGCACCATGGGCTTTTCCGTCCCCGCAGCCATCGGTGCGAAAACTGCTCGCCCCGAGGCGACGGTGTGGGCGATCGACGGCGACGGTTGTTTCCAGATGACCGCACAGGAACTGGTCACGGCCACCACCGAGGGCATCCACGTGAAGATCGCGATCCTGAACAACACCTACCTCGGCATGGTGCGCCAGTGGCAGGAGATGTTCTACGGCGAGCGCTACTCGGAAGTGGACCTCTCCGGTTGCCCGGACTTCGTGAAGTGGGCCGAGGCAATGGGTTGCGTCGGCATCCGCGTCGAGTCTGCCGAGGAGATCGACGCCGCCATCGAGCGCGCGAACAGCATCAACGACCGCAGCGTCGTCGTCGAGTTCCGCGTGGAGGAGTTCGAGAAGGTGTTCCCGATGGTGCCGGCCGGCGCCAGCAACGACGACGTGCTCCTGCACCCGTCGCAGGAGAGCCGCAGGGAGTTCCTGAAGTGAGCATCAACACGAACAACCCGTACGGCGACTCGCGCAACCACCACATTCTCTCCGTGCTCGTGCAGAACCGGCCCGGCGTGCTCGCGCGCGTCTCGGGCCTTTTCGCCCGTCGCGGGTACAACATCTTCTCGTTGGCCGTCGCGCCCACGGAGGACGAGGACTACAGCCGCATCACGATCGTCGTCGACATCTCGGCGACACCGCTCGAGCAGATCGTGAAGCAGCTGTTCAAACTGATCGATGTCGTGCGCATCACGGAACTTGACCCCCGCAAGTCGGTGGAGCGGGAACTGATCGTTGCCACGGTGCGAGCGGATGGCGATTCCCGCGGCCGTGTGGCCGAACTCGCCAACATCTTCGAAGCCAAGGTTCTTGCTGTCGGAGCAGACGCGGTCACCATCTCCCTTGATGGAACTCCTGAAAAACTTGATGATTTTGAGGAATTGCTGAAGGGGTTTGGCATCGTGGAGAGCCAACGTACGGGGCGGGTGGCGCTGCCCAAACTCGATCGTGAGGCACGCCCGCGTGCCCACAAGGGAAAGGCAAGCTGATGGCAGCAAGGATGTATTACGAGAAGGATGCGGACCCCGCACTCATCCGTTCGAAGAAGGTCGCGATCATCGGGTACGGCTCGCAGGGTCATGCCCACGCGCTGAACCTGAAGGACTCCGGTGTGCAGGTCGTCGTCGGCCTCCGCGAGGGTTCGTCGTCCAGGGCAAAGGCAGAGGCCGCCGGCCTCACCGTGAAGTCCATCGCTGACGCAGCGAAGTGGGCCGACGTCGTCATGCTGACGATGCCCGACACCGAGCAGAAGCAGACGTACTCGGAGTCGATCAAGCGCTACATGAAGCCCGGCAAGGCACTCGCCTTCGCGCACGGGTTCAACATCCGCTTCAAGCGCATCCGTCCGCCGAAGGGCGTCGACATCATCATGATCGCGCCGAAGGGCCCGGGTCACCTGGTGCGCCGCACCTACACCGAGGGCGGCGGCGTGCCGTGCCTCATCGCGGTGGAGCAGGACGCAACCGGCCAGGCGAAGGACCTCGCACTCTCGTACGCAGAGGCAATCGGCGGCGCACGTTCGGGCGTCATCGAGACCACCTTCACCGAGGAGACCGAGACCGACCTGTTCGGCGAGCAGGCCGTCCTGTGTGGCGGCGTTGCCGCGCTGGTGCAGGCGGGCTTCGAGACGCTGACCGAGGCCGGCTACCAGCCTGAAATGGCGTACTTCGAGTGCCTCCACGAGGTGAAGCTCATCGTTGACCTCATGTACGAAGAGGGCATCACCGGCATGCGCTACTCGATCTCCGACACGGCCGAGTACGGCGACGTCACCCGCGGCCCGCGCGTCATCACGCCGGCCACGAAGAAGTCGATGCAGAAGATCCTGAAGGAGATCCAGTCCGGCAAGTTCGCCCGCGAGTGGATCAAGGAGTCAGAGACCGGCCGCGCCAACTTCAACGCACTGCGCGAGGCGGGTGCCAAGCACCCGATCGAGGAAGTCGGCAAGCGTCTCCGCGGCATGATGCCGTGGCTGTCGGCGGGCAAGAAGTCGGTCACCGAGGTGTCCGGCGGCTGATACGCATCCCGGGTCGGCTGGCGCCGGCCCGGAGCCTTCGCGAGAGGGGCGTCGTCTTCGGACGGCGTCCCTTTTTCGTTGTCCGGGGTGGGTTTCCAGGGATTCCTAATTCCGACTTGTTTGGTCGGGAATCGGGTCGTAGGGTGTTGCCCTATGACAAATGCAAGTTGGGGTTTTGAGACCCGCCAGATCCACGCCGGCCAGCAGCCCGACCCCACCACGGGCTCCCGCGCGGTGCCGATCTACCAGACCACCTCGTACCAGTTCCGCGACTCGGCGCACGCCGCGAACCTCTTCGCACTCGCCGAGATCGGGAACATCTACACGCGCCTGATGAACCCGACGACCGGTGTTCTCGAGGCGCGTCTGTCCGACCTCGAGGGTGGTACCGCGACTGCGGTTGGTCTTCCCGGTGCGCTCGTGGTCAGTTCGGGACAGGCCGCCGAAACACTTGCCATCCTCACGCTCGCCGAAGCCGGCAGCCACATCGTTGCCTCACCGTCGTTGTACGGCGGCACGTACAACCTCCTGCACTACACGCTGCCCAAGATGGGAATCGAAGTGTCGTTCGTCGACGACCCGCACGATCTGCAGCAGTGGAAGAGCGCGGTCAAGCCGAACACGAAGGCGTTCTACGGCGAGGTGCTCGCCAACCCGAAGAACGACGTGTTCGACATCGAAGGTGTGTCGAAAGTTGCACACGATGTGGGCGTTCCGCTGATCATCGACAACACCGTTCCATCACCGTACGGTGTGCGTCCCCTCGAGTGGGGTGCCGACATCGTGGTGCACTCGCTCACGAAGTTCATCGGTGGTCATGGAACCAGCATCGCCGGTGCAATCATCGACGGCGGCAAGTTCGACTTCTCAGCGAGCGGTCGCTTCCCGAACTTCACGGAACCCGACCCGTCGTACCACGGTCTCGCGTACTGGCCGGCGCTCGGCCCGGGCAGCTACATCATCAAGGCGCGTGTGCAGATGCTCCGCGACCTGGGTGCGGCCGTGAGCCCGTTCAACGCATGGAGCATCCTGCAAGGCGTCGAGACGCTGTCGTTGCGT
>JBEGQK010000048.1:0-4381 GCA_041180985.1 Actinomycetota bacterium | reverse complement strand
GTGATTGCCTCTCGCATCTCGGCTGCGCGACGCTTGACCCACGCCATTCCCGTGATCCCCGCGATGACTCCGGAGACGAACCAGAACAAACGCCTAAACATCCCCGCCACCGTAGTACCGGAACCCGTCGTAGCCAACGGGACGGAACGACCCCGTGTCGGCACCGATCGGCGGAACCTCGCCCGTGCGGCCTTCACGCACGTCGGAAATTGCTTCCCACACCGCCGTCGTGACGGATCTGCTCTTCGGTGCCAGTGCCATGTGGACGATCGCGTGCGCCAGGTTGTGGACCGCCTCAGGAAAACCCACCATCTCCACGGCGGTTGCCGCCGCGACCGCAACCGGAAGTGCGGTGGGGTCTGCCATGCCGACGTCCTCGCTGGCGAAGATCACGATGCGCCGCGCGATGAAACGCGGGTCCTCCCCGCCCTCGACCATCCGCGCAAACCAGTGGAGGGCGGAGTCGACGTCACCGGCGCGCATGCTCTTGATGAACGGTGATGCGATGTCGTAGTGGGCGTCGCGGTTGAAACGCTGGACGCTCGTGTCGAGAGCAGCGGCGGCCGCGGTGTCGTCGACCTGCGGACCGTCTGCGATCGCACACGCCACCTCGAGTGCGGTCAGTGCCTGTCGTGCGTCACCCGCGCACCGTCTGGCGATGAGTACGAGGACGCTCTCGTCAGCGTTCTTGCCCTCCGCCTCGAGACCGCGGCGCATCAGCGTGACGAGGGACTCCTCCGGCACCGGATTCAGCCTGAAGACGGTGGAGCGACTCCGGAGGGCGGGGTTCACGGAGAACGCGGGGTTCTCGGTGGTCGCGCCGATGATGGTGATGAGTCCGCTCTCGACGGCATGCAGGAGTGCGTCCTGCTGGGTGGTGGAGAAACGGTGGATCTCGTCGATGAAGACGAGTGTCGACTTCCCGTACTGGCCGATGCGGTTGTTGGCGCGCTCGATGACCTCCCTGATGTCCTTCACCCCGGAAGTGACGGCCGACAGTCTCTCGAACTCACGTTGCGTCGTCGCCGCGATGATCTCGGCGAGCGTGGTCTTGCCGGTTCCCGGCGGGCCCCACAGGATCACCGACGAGAGGGCATCCGCCTCGACGAGTTTGCGCAACGGTCGTCCGCGGGCGGTCAGGTGCTCCTGACCGGCGACTTCGTCGAGAGTGCGCGGACGAAGGCGTGCAGCCAGCGGCGAGCGCTGCCGGAGTCGTTCCTCCGCGGCCGCACTGAAGAGATTCGGTTCGGCCACCCTCGACCTACGAACTTGCAGGTGGCGGCAGGATGCGCAGGCCGAGCTCGGCGAGATGCGCGGCATCCACCGGAGTGGGCGCGTTGGTCATCGGGTCAGAGCCGCTCTGGGTCTTCGGGAAGGCAATCACCTCACGGATGTTCTCCTCACCGGCCAGGATCGCGGTCAGACGATCGGTACCGAATGCAAAGCCGCCGTGCGGGGGCGCGCCGTACTTGAAGGGCTGCAGGAAGAATCCGAACTTGCGGTCAGCCTCCTCGTCCGTGATGCCGAGGTTGTTGAACACGCGGCGCTGCAGTTCCGGCTCGTGGATGCGGATGGAACCCGACCCGAGTTCCCACCCGTTCAGAACCAGGTCGTACGCGAGCGCCCGCACCTTCAGTGGCTCGGTCTCGAACAGCTCGAGGTCCTCGGGGTGTGGGTGACAGAACGGGTGGTGGCCGGGAATCGGCTTGCCCGTGGTCTTGTCGAGCCCGATGAACAGCGGGAACTCGGTGACCCACACGTAGCGGTAGGGACCCTCGTACACCGGGGGACGCCCGATGTCGTTGCGCAACTGGCCCAGCACCTCGACGGTGTTCATCCACTCGTCGGCGACGATGAGGATGAGGTCGCCCTCCCCCGCACCGGTCGCCGAGAGGAGCGCGGCCCGCTCCGCGTCGGTGAGGAACTTCGCCACCGGTGAATCAAGCTCGCCCGCGGCACCGACCTTCATCCACACGAGACCCTTCGCGCCGAGCTTCTTCGCCCGGTCCGTGAGTGCGTCGAGCTTGTTGCGCCCGTACGCGGCCGCCTCGGGATACTCCGATGCCCTCACGCACAGGCCCTTGATGCTGCCCGCACCGGCGAACGCCTTGAACTCTGTCGACGCGAACACGGGCGTCAACTCGATGAGCTCGAGACCGAAGCGCAGGTCGGGCTTGTCGACGCCGAAACGCTCCATTGCCTCGCGCCACGTGATCCGCTCGATCTCGGGCGGCCGCGCGCCGGTGACGGCCTCTGCCGCCGCGACGACCGCACGGCCGATGTACTCGAGAACGTCGTCCTGCGTGACGAAGGACATCTCGGCGTCGAGCTGCATGAACTCGTACTGACGGTCCGCACGCAGGTCCTCGTCACGCAGGCAGCGGGCGATCTGGTAGTAGCGGTCGATGCCCGAGACCATCAGCAACTGCTTCCACAACTGCGGTGACTGCGGCAGGGCGAAGAAAGATCCCGGCTCCTTGCGCGACGGCACGAGGAACTCGCGGGCGCCCTCGGGGGTCGACGGCATGAGAAACGGTGTCTCCACCTCGAGGAACCCGTTTCTCTCCATCTCGCGACGGATGGCGCTGTTCACAGCGGCACGGATGCGCAGGTTCCTCTGCATGCGCTCGCGGCGGATGTCGATGTAGCGGTACTTCAGACGGACCGCCTCATCGACATCGTCGGCCCGTGCGTCCACGGGGAACGGCGGGGGCTCGGCGATGTTCAGCACCTCGACGGTGCACTCTCCCACCTCGACACCACCCGTGGCGATGCCCTCGTTGACGGTCCCCTCGGGACGCGCACGCACGACGCCGGTGATGCGCACGACGTACTCGCTGCGCACGTCTGCGCCGTTGTCGATCACGCACTGCGTGATGCCCGTGTGGTCGCGCAGGTCGACGAAAGCGAGGTGCTCTCCGTGCTCACGGCGGCGCCCCACCCAACCGCACAGCGACACACGCTGGCCGATGTCGCTCGCACGCAGTTCTCCACACATGTGGGTGCGCATCGCGGTGGGGGTCATGGGGTGCTCCTACGGGGGGTGCGCGGGCCGAGTTGGGCGGCGAGATGAGCCACCAGACCGGACCGCGGGATGGTCGATTGTTCCGAGGTGGACAGGTTACGCACCGTGCACGTGCCCGCTGCTGCTTCGTCCCCGCCGACGATCACGGCGAACGTCGCGCCGCTGCGGTCGGCTGCCTTCATCTGGGACTTCATGCTGCGGCCGTCGAACGCGCGGTCAGCAGCGAACCCGGCCGCCCTCAGCTCGTCGGTGATTGCCAGACCGGCAAGACCGTCGACGACGTCCACCACGAAAGCATCCATCGCGATCGCACCGGCGTCGAACACATGCTCGGCGTCGCAGGCGAGCAAGGTCCGGTCGACGCCGATGGCGAACCCGACGCCGCCCGTGGCCGGGCCGCCGAGATCCTCGACGAGACCGTCGTAGCGTCCGCCGCCGCCGACGGCGTTCTGCGCGCCGTCCAGCGACGAGGCGACGTACTCGAACGTGGTGCGGCGGTAGTAGTCGAGCCCCCGCACGAGTCGTTCGTTGAGCACCCACGGGATGCCGAGCAGGTCCAGGGCGCCGCACACCTTCGCGAAGTGGTCCCTCGCATCGTCGGACAGAAACTGGGTGATGAGCGGTGCCGCTTCGATGACGGGTGCATCCTGGGGTCGCTTCGAGTCGAGGACACGCAAGGGGTTCCTCGCAAGGGTCGCCCTAGCCTCCTCGGAGAGATCCGACGAGCGGGACTCGAGGTACGAACGGAGAGCCTCGATGTAGCGCGCGCGGTCGTCACCGTCGCCGAGCGAATTGACCACGAGCGAGACCTGGCGCAACCCGAGGCGCGCGAAGAACTGCCACCCGAGTGCCACGACTTCCGCATCGAGAAGCGCATCGTCACTGCCGAGGACCTCGACGCCCACCTGGTCGAACTGCCGGTAGCGACCGGCCTGCGGCTTTTCGTACCGGAAGTTCGGGCCCGAGTACCAGACCTTCCACGGCGTGGTCGGCCTGTGCTGGGCGAACGCGCGGCACACGCCGGCGGTCTGCTCCGGACGCAGCGCGATGTGGCGGCCGCCCTTGTCCTCGAAGTCGTACATCTCCTTCGTGACCACGTCCGTGGCGTCGCCGAGCCGTTGGAACACCCCGAGGTCCTCGAACATGGGAGGAATGACGCACTCGTACCCTGCCGACTGCACCGTGTCGGCGAACAACAGGTTCAGTTCGCGCCAGCGGCCGGCCTGCGGCGGGAGGATGTCGCGGGTACCCGGACTGGTCTGGAAACTCGGCACGACAGGGAAGGCTAGTCCGCACCACCGCCGGGCACGATGCGATATGCGTCGTACACGGCGTCGATCCCCTTGATGGTGCGCA
>JBEGQK010000047.1:0-2508 GCA_041180985.1 Actinomycetota bacterium | reverse complement strand
CACGTCGAGATGCTCGCGCACGTCGGCCTCATGTCGCCCTCCGATGCGGCCAAGGTGTCGGACGCTCTCGATGCCGTCCATGCCGAGATGGCCGGCGGCACGTTCGAGTTCGTGGAATCCGACGAGGACATCCACACCGCGATCGAACGCAGGGTGACCCAGATCGCGGGGGAGCCCGGGGGACGGCTGCACACCGGTCGCAGCCGCAACGACCAGGTGGCGACGGCACTTCGCCTGTGGAGCCGCCGCGAGATGACCGTTGTGGCAGCGGCTGCACTGGACCTTGTCGAAGTGCTCGTCGCTCGCGCAGACGAGGCGGATGCCGCCACACCGCCCGTCTCGATTCCCGGATACACGCACCTGCAGCGGGCCCAGCCCGTCCTGCTCTCGCACCATCTCCGCGCGCACGCATGGTCCCTCTTGCGTGACATCTCGCGGATCAACGACGCGCTGGAGCGGGCAGACGTGTCGCCACTCGGTGCCGGTGCCCTGGCAGGGAGTTCGCTCCCCGTGGACCCCTCGTTCAGTGCCGAGCGGATGGGGTTCGCCGCCCCGTTCGCGAACTCGCTCGACGCCGTCAGCGACCGTGATCACGTTGCCGAGTACCTGTTCGCGCTCGCGCTGATCGGTGTTCATCTCTCGCGCATCGGCGAGGAGTGGGTGCTGTGGACGAGCGAGGAGTTCGGTTTCGCCATCCTTGACGACGCGTACGCAACCGGATCGTCGATGCTCCCGCAGAAGAAGAACGCCGACATCGCCGAGCTGGCAAGGGGCAAGGCGGGACGCCTGATCGGGAACCTCACCGGCCTCCTCGCCACGTTGAAGGGACTTCCACTCGCGTACAACCGCGACCTGCAGGAGGACAAGGAGCCTCTCTTCGACAGCGTCGATCAGGTGCGCCGAGGTCTCGTGGCCGTCGCAGGGATGATCTCGACGGCGAGGTTCAACGTCGGGGCCATGACTGAAGCAGCGTCGGCTGAGTCACTTGTCGCCACTGACCTCGCCGAATGGTTGGTGGAGCGCGGCATGCCGTTCCGCGAGGCCCATGCCATTGTCGGCAAAGTCGTGCGTGATGCGCTCTCCACCGGCATCCCGATGGCGCAGGTCGTCGCTTCCCATCCACAGCTCGGCAACGAGGCCGCTGCCCTGTTCGAATCGGGTGTCTCGGTCGGCCGCCGCAGGTCGCCAGGCGCCGCAGGACCCGACGCCTCGTCGCGACAGGCCGAGAGTCTCGCTGCCGCGGTGAAGGCAGCCCGTCAGGCGCTGTCATGAGGTACGTCGAGCACATCCGTGTTCGCTACAACGAATGCGACATGCAGAACGTGGTGTTCAACGGCAACTACTGGACCTATGCGGATGATGCGGTCGCCCAGTGGGTGAGGGCGGCCCTCGCAGCCGAGACGGGATCATCCGACAGTCACATCGACCTGGCATCCGTCGGGTTCGATTTCATGCTGAAGACGGCAACCGGCACGTGGCACAAGGGGGCCACTTACGGTGACGTCATCGATGCCGCGTGCTCCGTCTCCCGCTGGGGCAACACCTCATTCGATGTCGCGGTCGAGATGACCGTCCGTGGCGAGCCGATCTTCGATTGCTCCATCACCTACGTCAGCGTGGCGCCGGGCTCGGCCACGCCCACCCCGGTCCCGGGGCTCGTGCGAAACGCGATGAACCGGGACTTCTAGTCGCCGAACCAGCGCAGGTTCTGACCGTGGTATCCCACCTCGGCCAGAAGATGTTCGTTCGGTTCCCCACCCATCCACACGGTCGCACGCACGTCGGCGACCGGTCCTGCGGGCTCCATCCTCACCCACACGAGCGGCTTTGCCGCGGTCGCCCTCGACCCGGCCTCATGAAGTGCCTCACGCATGGAGTTCTGCACCGCCGAACCGAGGTATTGCCAGACGATCGAGTGGAACACGACAGTCGCACGCTCGGGGTCGCGCGCCAGCTGTGCCCGGACCCAGCGGTCCGCCGAATCGGTGTCGATGACCGGTGGTTGTTCCTTCGAGATTGCGATAGCAGAGCGAATGCGTGTCATCCGCTCGCGCTGGTCGGGCCACACGAATGAGAGCAGCCTGAGTTCCTGGTCCGGTTTCGTCACGTCGATCGGGAACGGATCCACTCCGCGGCGTCTCGCCACACGGGCCGCAGTCTTCGGCACAGCGGGCATGTCGGCGAACCACTCCCCGTTGAACCTCAACGTCGAGTCCGGGTCGCCCATCCGCAGGGTGCGCACGCCGGCGTAGAAGCGGTCGAAGTTCAGGTTCAGCCCCGCGCTCGCACCGACCTCCAGGTGGTCGTACTCCTCGATCCCGAACCAGGTGAGCCAGTGCGACACCGTCAGGGGAACCACGCTGCGACCCACCTCGTTCGTCTGCACTTGGCTGTTCAGGCCGAGCTCCACCTCGTCGAGATGCTCGCGCATGTAACCGATGAAGTCGGCCGGGAAGTCCTCGCCGGGTGAGCCCCCGACGCTGGGGTAGTGGCGCGCCAGTCGGGGAT
>JBEGQK010000046.1:0-5170 GCA_041180985.1 Actinomycetota bacterium | reverse complement strand
GGCGGAGGACGTCGATTCCGATTCGCCGACGCGCGAGGCCGAACTTGCCGTCGTCCGCGCCACTCGCGACCTCATGGTCCTCACGCCGCGCGACAAGATCACCATGGACGACGTGTGCGTGGCAGCCGGCATCTCTCGTGCGACCCTCTATCGGTTGTTCCCCGGTGGGCGGGACGTCCTGTTCGACGCAGTGCGAGAGGCGTCTCTCGAGGAATTCTTCGCCGGCCTGCGCAGCCGCATCGAGGGGGCCGACACTCTCGAGGAGCTGCTGGTGCGCGTCATCGTGGCCGCGTCGTGCTCGCTGCGCGACGACTCGCACCTCGCGGCTTCCCTCGCCACCGAACCCGGTCGGGCCCTCGGCGACCTCACGCTCGACGGTCTGCACCGCATCATCCGCGTGGCGACCGGTTTCATCACGCCGTTCGCCTCCGAGTTCATCCCGGCATCGGAGACGGAAGAAATCGTGGACATCCTCGCGCGACTGGTGATCTCGTACTACCTGTCGCCGTCGAAGGTGTTCGACTTCACGAAGCGCGCGTCCGTCGTGCGGTTCGTCCGTTCGCACCTGCTTCCCGCAGTGGCCGTCCAGTAACCAACAAACTCACGACAAGGGGAACCAACAATGAGCATCAGCGAGAAGAGCAACAAGGAACTCATCGACCGCGACGAGATCAACGACATCGAGGCGATCCTCGCGATCACCAACACCGACGTGGACGAGGTCGAGCACATCGTCAAGAACAACGCCGACTCGATCTTCACGTGGGACTACTCGCTCGCACGCCCGGGTCTGCGCAAGCTGTACGAGAAGGCGAAGACCGGCCAGTGGAACGGCACCACCGACCTCGACTGGAGCACCGACGTCGACGTGGAGAAGACCGTCTTCGAGGACTCACAGATCCTCGGCACCGGTCTCGAGCAGGCGCTCTACGCCGACACCCAGATCGGCAAGTGGGGTGACAAGGAGTGGCTCGAGTTCGGCATCGAGGGCCGCAAGTGGCAGTTGAGCCAGTTCCTCCACGGGGAGCAGGGCGCTCTCATCTGCACCGCCAAGATCACCGAGACCGTGCCGTGGTACGACGCCAAGCTGTACGCGAGCACCCAGGTGGTCGACGAGGCCCGTCACGTGGAGGTCTTTGCCCGCTATCTCGACGAGAAGATGGGCGGCGGTTACCAGGTCAACACGCACCTGCGCCTGCTGCTCGACGACATCATCAACGACAGCCGGTGGGACATGACCTACCTCGGGATGCAGATCATGGTGGAGGGACTCGCGCTCGCCGCGTTCGGTTTCCTCCACGCCACCACCAACGAGCCGTTGCTGAAGACCCTCCTGCGCTACGTGATGAGCGACGAGGCCCGTCACGTGGCGTTCGGCGTCCTCAGCCTGAAGGAGGTCTACGCCGGCATGTCCGACGCGGAGATCAAGGACCGCCAGGAGTTTGCGTTCGAGGCGAGCGTGCGCATGCGTGACCGTTTCCTGCAGCAGGAGGTCTGGGACCGCATGGGCGTGAACACCAAGGAGATCGCGCCGATGATGCTGCAGGACCCGGGTCGTGCCCTCTTCCAGCAGATGCTGTTCTCGAAGATCGTCCCGAACTGCAAGAAGCTCGGCCTGCTCGACCGCAACGACAAGTGGCTGCGCCACCGTTTCGAGGAGCTCGGTGTCATCCAGTTCGAGGACTGGCAGGACACCGAGGAGGAGTACGCCGCCTTCGAGCTGGGCAAGGACATGCCCGCAGTGGGCCAGCAGGCCTGACGGATCGCCGACCCGTCCGGGCAATCGGGCGGGTCGGGACCCCCACCTTCGGCAATACTTGACGAATGGCCATTTTCGGACAGGTTCTCACGGCGATGATCACGCCGTTCGACGCGAGCGGCGCGTTGAACGTGGACGAGGCGGTCAGGCTTGCCAAGTGGTTGGAAGCCAACGGCAACGACGGTCTCGTCGTCTCCGGCACCACCGGCGAATCCTCCACGCTGACAGACAACGAGAAGCTCACGCTGTGGGAGGCCGTCATCAAGGCGGTGAGCATCCCGGTGATTGCCGGAAGCGGTTCGAACGACACCGCCCACTCGGTGCACCTCACGAAGGAAGTCACGAAGCTCGGCGCAGCGGGCATCCTCGCCGTCGGCCCGTACTACAACAGGCCGTCGCAGGCGGGTCTCGTGGCCCACATCACCGCGATGGCGAACGCCACCGATCTTCCCGTCGTCGTCTACGACATCCCCGTGCGCACCGGCCGCAAGATCTCCACTGCTTCGCTCGCCAAACTGGCGAACGAGGTGAAGAACGTGAAGGCGCTGAAGGACGCAGCGGGAGCACCCGCGGAGACCGCCAATCTCATGGCCATGGTTCCTTCTGGTTTCGAGCTGTACTCCGGTGATGACGGACTGACGCTCGCGTTCCTCGCGTACGGCGGTGTCGGGGTCATCGGCGTGGCCACGCACTGGTCGGGCGTCGAGCACCAGAAGATGATCACGGCGTTCCGCAACGGCGACATTGAGACGGCCCGCCGCATCAACGGCATCCTCCTCGAGAGCTACGCGTTCGAGACGGGTGACGAGAATCCCAATCCCATCCCCAGCAAGGTGATGATGAACCATCTCGGGTTCACTGTCGGTGAATGCAGACTCCCGATGGGGCCCCCGCCCGCAGGCCTCGCCGAGCGCGCGGCAACAGTGCACGCGAACCTGGAAAAGGCACGCGCAGCACTCCGCTGAGACCAGGCATGGCAGCACCCGTACGCATCTACTTCCTCGGCGGTCTCGGCGAGATCGGCCGCAACTGCATGGTGCTCGAGCAGAACGACAAGTTGTTGCTCATCGACTGCGGCCTCATGTTCCCCGACGCCGACATGCACGGCATTGATCTCGTCCTGCCCGATTTCACCTTCCTGCGCGACAACGCCGAGCGCATCGTCGGTTGCGTCGCCACGCACGGCCACGAGGACCATGTCGGCGGACTGCAGTTCCTCCTGCGTGACGTCGAGATGCCGATCTACGGCTCGGCGGTCACGCTCGGGCTGGCGCGCAGCCGCATCGAGGAAGCCGGTCTGCTGAACCGCACGCAGTTCGTGGAGGTCCGCGACGGCCAGCGCATCGACATCGGCGGCTTCGACGTGGAGTTCCTGCCCGTCACGCACTCGGTGCCGCACGCCCACGCGATCATCGTGCACACCCAGCAGGGCGTCATCGTCCACTCCGGCGACTTCAAGCTGGACCTCACGCCCGTGGACGACCGCCGCACGGACCTGGCCCGGCTCGGTGAGCTCTCGAGCACGGTCGGCATCCGCCTGTTGATGTGCGACTCCACGAACGCGGAGGAGCGCGGTCACGCGCCCAGCGAGAAGTCCATCGGCGGCGTGCTTCGGGCGCTCTTCCATGAGCACCGTGACCGTCGCATCATCACCGCCAGTTTCGCCAGCCACATCCACCGCGTGCAGCAGGTCATCGAGGCGGCTCTGGAGCACGACCGCAAGATCGCGCTGATGGGCCGCAGCATGCAGAAGAACATGCGCCTCGCCATCGACCTGAAACTGATGAGCGTCCCCGCATCGGCATTCATCGATGTCGAGGAGATCGACAAGTTCCCGCCGCACAAGGTCTGCGTCATCTCCACCGGTTCGCAAGGGGAGCCAATGTCGGCGCTGTCACTGCTGTCGCGCGGCGAGAGCAAGTGGCTGAAGGTGGGCGAGGACGACACGATCATCCTGTCCAGCCATGCCATCCCCGGCAACGAGGGCAACGTGAACCGTGTCATCGACGGCCTGATGCGCGCCGGCGCCAAGGTGGTGCACAGCGGCATCGCGGACGTGCACGCCACGGGGCATGCACAGGCCGACGAGTTGAAGACGTACCACTCCATCGTGCGTCCCGAGTGGTTCGTGCCGGTGCACGGTGAGTTCCGCCACCTGCGCGCGCACGCCGAGCTCGCGGTCGTCATGGGTTCCGACCCTGACACCGTTCTCCAGGCCACCGACGGTGACGTCCTGCAGCTCGACGACAACGGGCTCACGTTCCACGACAAGATCCCGGCGCACTACCTGTTCGTCGACGGCATCGTCGGCGATGTCGGCCAGGGCGTGCTGCGCGACCGACGGGTGCTCGCGGAGGAGGGTGTCGTGGTCGTCATCGCCACGGTCGACAGCGAGACGCACGAGGTCATCACCGGTCCCGAAGTCATCACGCGCGGTTGGGTGTATGCACCCGAGGCCGATGACCTGCTGGACGAGGCCGAGAGCACCGTGCGTGCGGCACTCGAGCGCGCGCTGAAGGACGGGGTGCGCGGCATCGACGACCTCGAACGGGAGGTGCGCCGCGCAACGGGCAAATTCGTGAGCGACCGCACCAAGCGGCGGCCCATGATCGTGCCCGTCGTCATGGAAACCTGAGTTTCCGCCCCGAACGGGCCCGCCAGGGGGTATCCGTATGTTGTCCACACCCCGCTAGTACCGTTTTTCACATGTCTGCCAAGGGTTCCCGTCCGTCGTCCCCCAATTCACGGGGCTCCGGCGGCCGCTCCAGCGTGAAGACCCCGCCGTCGGGCAGTCGCCGGCCGGCATCGTCGAAGTCACACGCCAAGCCCGGCAGCAAGCCCTCCACGAAGTCGGCCCCGAAGGGCCGCGGGGAGTCCCAGATCGCCCAGGTCGTGCGTGGCCGGGAGGTCGAGTTCTGGGGCATCGGGTTCATCAGCGCCGGTCTGCTCCTCATTCTCTCCATGTACTTCCACATGGCCGGCCCGCTCGGCACCGGCATCGACAAGATGTTCGGCTGGTTGTTCGGCCTCGGCCGATTCGCCCTGCCCGTTGTCGCCATCGTCATCGGTGTCGCGATGGTGCGCCGTCGCAGCGTCGAGCACCGGGTGCGCCTGTCGGTCGGGTGGGGCATCGAGGTGCTCACCATCCTCGGTCTTCTCCACATCGTGAACGGCGAGGACAAGATCGTGGCGAGCGTCGACGCCATGTCGCAGGCAGGCGGTTGGTTCGGTGCGATCATCGGCGAGCCGTTGCGCACCACGGTCAGTTCCTTCGGTGCCTTCGTGGTGCTTCTGGCGGCGGGCGTGGTCGGCGCCATGCTCATCACGGACACCACGTTGCCCGAACTCATCGACCTCATCCGCCAGCGGGCCGAGTCACTGAACGCGGCCCGCGAGGAGGCGCAGCGCAAC
>JBEGQK010000045.1:0-3021 GCA_041180985.1 Actinomycetota bacterium | reverse complement strand
ATCTGGTGGCGGTGGAGCCGCGTCGTGCAGCACCACCCGTGGCGCTCCCTTGTTGCGGCGTTCGTCCTGCTCGGCACGCTGTCCATCCCGATGTTCTCGCTGCGCCTCGGGTTCAGCGACTTCGGCAACGCCGAGAAGAACACCGACGTGCGCAAGGCCTACGACCTCATCAGCGAGGGCTTCGGCCCCGGCTTCAACGGCCCGCTCTACATCGCGGTCGCAGGTGACACGGCAGGCGACAAGGCGAAGCTCGCCTCGTTCGCGAAGACGATCGGCTCGACCGACGGCGTTGCCGCCGCGGTGCCCGTGCCGATGGGCAGCGACAAGGTCGCGCTCGTCATTGCCTACCCCACCACGTCGCCGCAGGACGAGAAGACGAGCGACCTCGTCCACAACCTCCGTGACACGGTCATCCCCGCCTCCGGCACCACGGCATACGTCGGTGGCTTCACCGCATCGGGCATCGACTTCTCGGAGTACCTCGGCCACCGACTGCCGTACCTCATCGGCATCGTGCTGATCCTCTCCTTCTTCCTGCTCATGGCCGTGTTCCGCAGCGTCCTCGTGCCGCTGAAGGCCGTGTTCATGAACCTGCTCTCGGTGGGCGCCAGCTACGGCGTGATCGTCGCGGTGTTCCAGTGGGGCTGGCTCGCAAGCGTGTTCGGCGTGGGCAAGCCCGGTCCCGTGGAGGCCTGGGCGCCCATGTTCCTCTTCGCCATCGTGTTCGGACTGTCGATGGACTACGAGGTCTTCCTGCTGTCACGCATGAAAGAGGAGTTCCAGCGCACGGGCGACAACTTCACCGCCGTCGCCGACGGCGTGGCCGCCACGGCCCGGGTCATCACGGCTGCCGCCCTCATCATGGTGTGCGTGTTCGCCGCGTTCGTGCTGGCCCCGGACCGCCAGTTGAAACTGTTCGGTATGGGAATGGCGGTCGCCGTGTTCGTGGACGCCACCGTCGTCCGCATGATCCTGGTGCCCGCCACCATGGAGCTCCTGGGTGCCAGGAACTGGTGGATCCCGAAGTGGCTGGACAAGGTGCTGCCCCGCATCGACGTCGAGGGCAAGCACCACGAGCCGCTCCACCCCGTTCACTGACCCGCATCGACCGGCCGTTCGATGCCCCGGCCGGGGGTCCGCGGACGGCCCGTCATCGCGGGGTTGGCCGGTGGACCTTGGGAAACCCTTGTACCACAAGGGTTTCGTGAAGAGGTGAGGAGAAACCGAGTTTTTCGCGCTTACCCTGTCCACCCATGGCCAAGTCCCTCGTCATCGTCGAATCGCCCGCCAAGGCCAAGACGATCGCCCAGTACCTCGGCCCGGAGTTCGACGTCCGGCCGTCGGTGGGCCACGTGGCGGACCTGCCCAGCAAGGGTCTGGCGGTCGACGTGGAGAACGGTTTCAAGCCCTCCTACGAGCTGACCGACCGTGGCCGAAACGTGGTCAAGGAACTGCGCGCCGCCCTGAAGGACGCCGATGCCCTCTACCTGGCGACGGACGAGGACAGGGAGGGCGAGGCGATCAGCTGGCACCTCCTCGAGTACCTGAAGCCACGCGTTCCGGTGCACCGCATGGTGTTCCACGAGATCAACAAGAC
The DNA here is from genome assembly GCA_041180985.1 of Actinomycetota bacterium. GTDB lineage: Bacteria > Actinomycetota > Acidimicrobiia > Acidimicrobiales > Ilumatobacteraceae > UBA2093. Next base: position 1,424 of record JBEGQK010000045.1, on the reverse strand, counting down.
CGCCATCCAGCACGCCCTCGAGAACCCGCGCGGGATCGACTACGGCCTGGTGGACGCCGCCGAGACCCGCCGCATCCTCGACCGCCTCTACGGGTACGAGGTCTCCCCCGTCCTGTGGCGCCGCGTCAACCGCGGCCTGTCGGCCGGTCGCGTGCAGAGCCCGGCGCTCCGACTGATCGTCGACCGCGAGCGCGAGCGCCGTGCGTTCCGTGCGGCCGACTACTTCTCGCTCGAGGCGGTGACCGAGACCGTCCCGTCGTTCACCGCGAAGCTCGTGTCGCTGAACGGCACGCGCGTCGCCACCGGCAAGGACTTCGACGGACAGGGCACCGCCGCCGAGCAGGTGCTCGTGGTCAATGCGGGTCGTGCCTCCGAACTGGTGGCCGGATTGAAGGACGTGCCTCTCACCGTTCGTTCGGTGGACGAGAAGCCCTACACCTCATCACCGAAGTCCCCGTTCACCACGTCGTTGCTGCAGCAGGAGGCCGGCCGCAAGCTGCGCCTCTCCAGCCGACAGGTGATGAGCACGGCACAGGCCCTGTACGAGCGCGGTTACATCACCTACATGCGAACCGACTCGACCAACCTGTCGGACGAGGCGATCGCCGACGTGCGCGCGCACATCAGGGCCGAGTACGGCGACAGGTTCGTCAGCGACAAGGTGCGCACGTACGCGAACAAGTCGAAGAACGCGCAGGAGGCACACGAGGCGATCCGCCCGGCACTGCCGATCCGCTCGCCCGAGAAGGTCGCCGGCGAACTGCGCGGCCACGAGCTCAGCCTCTACAAGTTGATCTACCAGCGCACGCTCGCTTCGCAGATGCCGAACGCGACGGGCACCACCGTCAGCGTGCGTCTCGGTGCCACGGCGAACGACAGCCACCGCACCGATTGTGAGTTCGCGGCCAGCGGCACGACGATCGAGTTCGCCGGGTACCGCCAGGCCTACGAGGAATCGACCGACGAGGACGATTCGCCGGCAGACGACGAGAACGCGTTGCTTCTCCCGCCGCTGACGAAGGGCCAGCCGGTGGACGTGCGTGAGTACGGCTCAACGTCGCACACCACCACGCCGCCCGCCCGCTACACCGAGGCGTCACTCGTGAAGGAACTCGAGGCGCGCGGCATCGGCCGTCCCTCCACCTGGGCGTCCATCATCTCGACCATGGTCGACCGCGGCCATTACCTCTGGAAGAAGGGAACAGCGCTCGTCCCCACGTGGACGGCGTTCTCCGTCATCCGTCTGCTGGAGGACAACTTCGACAAGCTCGTCGACTACCAGTTCACCGCGGACGTCGAGGCGGACCTCGACAGCATCGCCAACGGCGAGCAACAGAAGGAGAGGTGGCTGCACCACTTCTATTTCGGCGAGGACGACGAGACCGGCCTGCGCGACATCGTCGCCGCCAAGCTCGACAGCATCG
>JBEGQK010000044.1:0-5290 GCA_041180985.1 Actinomycetota bacterium | reverse complement strand
CTCCGTGGCTAGGCTTCGAACCCGTGATTTCAACACTCGTCGCAGCCAACTCCTCCAGCACGAACAGCGGCGGTAGCGCCGTCTTCCAGTTGGTGTTCTTCGGCGCGATCTTCGCCGGCATGTACTTCCTCCTGCTGCGTCCCCAGCGCAGGAAGATGCGTGAGACGCAGGCGCTGCAGTCGAGCATCAACGTGGACGACGAGGTCGTGCTGAGTTCGGGCATCTACGGGTTCGTCACGGCCATCGAGGATGACGTCCTGTGGCTCGACATCGCCGACGGCCATGGCGCCGAGCGGATCGAGATCCGCGTGCTGCGCTCGGCTGTCGCGCGCAGGATCGTCCAGACAGAGTCCAAGTAGAGACATGCCCCGTCGTCTCGTCGTCACGCTCGCGGCCACCCTCGTGGTCACTCTCGGGCTGTTCGTCGCCAACATGGTGGCCGGGAACTCGCCTGCTCTCGGTCTTGACCTGCAGGGAGGCGCTTCCGTCACCCTGACCCCGAAGGGAACGTTCACGCCCGAGGCCATCGGGGTTGCGGTCGACGTCATCCGCCAGCGCGTCGACTCGATCGGCGTGTCCGAGCCCGAGATCATCCGCCAGGGGAGCACCGTCGTCGTGAATCTCCCCGGCGTGAAGGACCAGCAGCGCGCACTCGACCTCGTCGGACGAACCGGCGAGGTCCAGTTGCGACCGGTGCTCCAGATGGGCCAGGCCCAGACGACCACCACCGTCGGGGGAGCAACGTCGACCACTGTTGCGGGCGCACCGACCACCACGACGGCGAAGGCAACGACTTCGTCCACGCTTGCCGAACCCACCGGCGGAGTCGGCAGTTCCAGGCACCGTGCGGCCGTGACCACCACGACTGTTCCCTCGCCGGATTCGACGGTCGCAACGGACCCCACGACCGGCCTGCCGGTCGGCCAGGAGATCCTCCCCGCATCGAAGGGTGACGCCCTGTACCTGGTGGGCCCGGCTGCTGCCAACGGAGAGGTCTTCGAGAAGGAAGCCAAGGCCGAGATCAACAACGGCGGATGGGTGGTCGTCGTGACCCTGCGCAGCGGAGCCGACGGCGAGGACAAGTGGAACGCTCTCGCCAAGACCTGTTACGACGGCGGCTCGACCTGCCCCACCAAGCAGATCGCCATCGCACTCGACGGCAAGGTCATCTCCGCACCCGTCGTGCAGACCCCCGAGTTCAACGGCAACGTCCAGATCAGCGGCAACTTCACCCAGAAGGAGGCCGGTGACCTGGCCAAGATCCTGCAGTTCGGTGCCGTCCCCGTGAAGTTCGACGCACCGACGGTGCAGACCGTGTCGGCCTCGCTCGGCAAGGACTCACTGCACGCGGCGCTCGTCTCCGGTCTCATCGGCGTGCTTCTCGTCCTTGCGTTCCTCTTGTTCTACTACCGGGCAATCGCGCTCGTGGTGGTCGCCGGTCTCGGCGTGTCCGGCATGTTGCTGTGGACGGTGATCTCGTGGTTGTCGAAGACCAACGGTCTGGCACTCACGCTCTCGGGAACGGCGGGAATCATCGTCTCGATCGGTGTCACTGTCGACTCCTACGTCGTGTTCTTCGAACGCCTGAAGGACGACGTGCAGAGCGGCCGCACCCTGCGCAACTCGGCCGTGCGAGGGTTCGAGAGCGCATGGCGCACCATCCTCGCCGCCGACACCGTGTCGCTGCTCGGTGCCGTGGTCCTGTGGTGGTTGACCGTCGGCTCGGTCCGCGGCTTCGCGTTCTTCCTCGGGTTGTCCACGCTGTCGGACATGGTGGTGGCCTACTTCTTCACCCGTCCCACCGTTCTCCTGCTCTCGCGCACCGAACTGTTGAACAAGGGCCGCGTGCTCGGCGTGCGCCGTCCCGAACTCGCCCAGGAGGTGAAGTGATGTCCGGTCGCTGGCAGCGTCTCTACCGCGGTGAGACCACGATCGATTTCTACGGTCGCCGCAGGTACGGGTTCATTTTCTCGGGTGCGCTCCTCGTCGTCACCCTCGTGTCGCTGTTCGCGCAGGGCCTGAACCTCGGGATCGACTTCAAGGGCGGTGTGTCGTGGGAGGCCCCGGTCACCAAGACCCTCGACACTGCGGCCGCGAAGAAGGTCCTCGCGACTGCCGGCATCGCCGAGCGCGAGGCGAAGTTCCAGGTGCTCAGCTCGAACGGCACCGAGAGACTGCGCATCCAGGCCGGTGACCAGACCGCGGCCGTCACGGCCCGCATCAAGACCAACCTCGCCACGCAGGCGAAGGTCGACGAGCAGGAAGTCAGCGTCGCGACTGTCAGCTCCACGTGGGGCCGGAACATCACCAACAAGGCCATTCGTGCCCTCTTCGTCTTCATCGCTTTCGTGTCGATCTTCATCGCGTGGCGGTTCGAGTGGCGCATGGCCCTCGCTGCATTCATAGCGGTGGTGCACGACGTCGCCATCAGCGTCGGCGTGTACTCGGTGCTGGGGCTGGAGGTGACCCCGGCGACCGTGGTCGCGTTCCTCACCATCCTCGGTTTCTCGTTGTACGACACGATCGTGGTGTTCGACAAGGTGCACGACAACACCGCCAGGTACGCAGCGAGCCGGGTGTCGTTCGGCGACATCATCAACATCTCCATGAACCAGGTGTTGATGCGCTCGCTGAACACGTCAATCGCCGCTCTGCTGCCCGTGCTCAGCCTCCTCGTGCTCGGTGCCGGGGTCTTCGGAGCCGTCGCACTCGAGGAGTTCGCGCTCGCGTTGCTCGTCGGCCTCGCAACGGGTGCCTACTCGTCGATCTACATCGCATCGCCGTTGCTCGGCATCCTGAAGGACCGCGAGCAGAAGTACGCCCCGTACCGCGGGAACCTCTCCACGGGTGCGGACATGGCACACCTCATGGCCACCGGTGCCCCCACCAGCCGCCGCGGGGCTGCCGTGGCACAGGTGGCCGACGTGGCGTCGAAGCCCGAGGGCGCTGCCATTGCCGCGGAGGCCGTGCTGAGTCACCCTCCGCGCCCACGCAAGAAGGCTCGTCGCTAACCTCTCCGCATGGGTACTGCCGACCGCGTCCTTCCGTGGCGACGGCACCACAGCGCCCCGATCGAGGAACTCGCACCGCTCCTGACGGCGTACCGACGGCGGTACCCGAAGCAGCCGGTCACCCTCGTCAACAGGGCGTATGAGACCGCGCGCAGGGCGCACCAGAACCAGATGCGCTCGTCGGGCGAGGCCTACATCAACCACCCCATCGCGGTGGCGCGCATCGTTGCCGACATCGGTCTCGACGAGGTGTCGCTGGCCGCGGCTCTCCTCCATGATGCCGTGGAGGACACCGAGATCACGGTCGAGGATGTGCAGCGCGACTTCGGGGACGAGGTGGCGAACATCGTCGACGGCGTCACGAAACTGGAGCGACTCCAGTTCGACTCGCGTGAGGAGCAGCAAGCAGCCACCATGCGCAAGATGCTGGTCGCCATCGCTCGCGACCTGCGCGTCCTCGTCATCAAGCTGGCGGACAGGCTGCACAACATGCGCACTCTCGCGGGCATGCCGGTGGAGAAGCAGCAGCGCGTCGCCCAGGAGACGCTCGACATCTACGCGCCGCTCGCTCACCGGCTCGGCATGCAGGACATGAAGCAGCAGCTCGAGGATCTCGCGTTCTCGGCGCTCTACCCGAAGCGGTTCGCCGAGCTCGACCATCTCGTGTCCAGCAGGACGCCCGAGCGCGATGTCTTCCTGGCGAAGGCAATCGCCGAGGTGCAGGGCCGTCTGGCCGACGCGCACATCGTGGGGGAGGTCACCGGCCGCGGGAAGCACCTGTGGAGCATCTACGAGAAGATGGTGCAGAAGGAGAAGGAGTTCGACGAGATCTTCGACCTGAACGCCATCCGCATCATCGTCGACAACGTGAGGGACTGCTACGGCGCGCTCGGCTGCATCCACGGGAAGTGGAAGCCGGTGGTGGGCCGCTTCAAGGACTACATCGCGATGCCGAAGTTCAACCTCTACCAGTCGCTGCACACCACCGTGATCGGCCCCGGCGGCAAGCCCCTCGAGGTCCAGATCCGCACGCGGGAGATGCACGAGCAGGCCGAGTTCGGGGTGGCGGCGCACTTCTCCTACAAGCACGGTGGCGACACGTCCGACATGGACTGGTTGAACCGCATCATCGACTGGCAGTCCGAGACGCTCGACCCGACCGAGTTCATGGCCGACCTGAAGAGCGACCTGGAGCAGGAGGAGGTCTTCGTCTTCACACCGAAGGGCCGCGTCATCACCCTTCCGGTCAACTCCACGCCGGTGGACTTCGCATATGCCGTGCACACCGAGGTGGGTCACGCGTGTGTCGGTGCCCGCGTCAACGGCCGTCTCGTCGCCCTCGACGCGAGCCTCGCATCCGGCGACACCTGCGAAATCTTCACGTCGAAAGTGGATGACGCGGGGCCCTCTCGTGACTGGCTCGGATTCGTCCAGTCGCCGCGTGCCCGAAACAAGATCAAGCAGTGGTTCACGCGCGAACGCCGCGAGGACATGGTCGAGGCCGGGCGCGAGGAACTCACCGCGGAGCTGCGCCGCGAGGGCCTGCCCGTGCAGCGCATCTGGTCGTCGGACGCATTCCTCGAGGAGATGGAGGCGCTCAACATCACCGACGTTGACTCCCTGCTCGCGGCGATCGGAGAGCACCACGTGTCGGCCCGCGGGTTCGCCCAGAAGATCGGCCGCGCCGTCCGAAACGAGTCGAGCGACGAGCAACTCGCGATGCCCATCCGTGCCGACCGCACCGACGGCATCGCCCGCAGCACCACCGGAATCCACGTCGAGGGTCTCGATGACGTGCTCGTCAGATTGTCGCGCTGCTGCACGCCCGTCCCCGGTGACGACATCATCGGGTTCGTCACGAAGGGAAGGGGAGTCAGCGTCCACCGGGCGGACTGCGCGAACGCAATGACGCTCGCCTACGACGAACCCGCGCGCCTGATCGAGGTGGAGTGGTCCGGTGCGACGCCCGGCGCCGTGTTCCGCGCCGGTGTCGAGGTCGTGGCTCTCGACAGAAGCCGCCTCCTGCGTGACGTGGCCAACGCCCTGTCGGAGCAGCACGTGAACATCGTCTCGTGCACCACCCACACGGGTGCCGACCGCGTGGCGAAGATGCGCTTCGAGTTCGAGCTGGGCGACCCGAACCATCTCGACTCCGTGTTGCGCACCATCAAGGGGATCGACGCCGTGTACGACGCATATCGCATCGTGCCCGGCGGTGGTGCGGACTAGCCTTCCCTGTCGTGCCGAGTTTCCAGACCAGTCCGGGTACCCGCGACATC
>JBEGQK010000043.1:0-3034 GCA_041180985.1 Actinomycetota bacterium | reverse complement strand
TCGCCTCGCGGGCGAGTGCGTCGCGGCCGGCCTCGATGGCCTTCGACAGCTCGCGCTCGTCCTCGGCGGTGAGCAGGGCAACCTTGCCGATGTCGTTCAGGTACAAACCAATTGAGTCATTCATGATGCGTGTTTCAACATTCCTGTGTCGTCGGGTGTTCCCGGGCGCGGGGTGGCGCCGGGCACATATGGGGGTGAACGTGGGGGGCGGTCCTCGTTCGGGGGGAATGGAGACAGTAACAGACGGGTGGTACCGCGCGCTAGCCCTAATTCCAACCTTCGCCCGAAATGTCCCGACCCCGCCACCTACACTCGAAAAGTGCCCTCCGACGCCCAGACCCGCCCTGTGAGCCTGCGTCTGGGATTGCTCGGGGGAACCTTCGATCCGCCCCATGCGGGCCATCTGGCGGCCGCCGAGACCGTTCTGGGGGCGCTGGGGCTCGACCGGGTTGACCTGCTGCCCGCCCACGACCCGTGGCAGAAGAGCGAAGGCGGCCGCGAGGTCACGCCGGCGGAGGTGCGCCTCGAGATGGTGAGGGCCCTCGTGGGGGCGAGGCCGGGGCTCGGGGTTGACGACCGGGAGATCCGGCGCGGCGGGGTGACCTACACGGTGGACACGCTTCTGGACGTCCGTCGCGAATCACCCGATGCGGAGGTGTTCCTCATTCTCGGGGCGGACACGGCACGTCGATTTCACACCTGGCATCGTCACGAGGAAGTGGCGTCGCTCTCTACGCTCGTGATCGTGAACCGCGACCATGAAGACCACGTCGTTCCCCCGGGAGCGGCGAGGGTCGAGTTCGTTCACATGACACCGGTCGACGTCTCCAGCACGGCCGTGCGCGCGGATGTCGCCGCCGGCCGTGACGTGACGGAGCTCGTGACCCCCGGGGTGGCCCGCATCATTTCTGCCGAAGGTCTGTACGGAGCGGCCCGATGAGTGCCATTCCCGCGCGCCGGCGCCGGCGCGCGATGGCAGCCGCCGTCACGGGTGCGCTCGCTCTCGCGGTGCTTCCCGCCGGTGTGGTCGTCGGTTCCACCAAGTTGCTGAACGAGAAGGGCGGGAACAGCGTCGATGATTCCCCGACGACGCGGATTCCCGTGACGCCCGCGGCGATGCTCGCCGTCACGAACAGTCGCAACGAGGTGGCATCCCTCGCGATCATCGCGCTCGACCCGTCCGGCAAGGGCGGGAGCATCGTGTCGATTCCTGTGGGGGCGAACGCCGAGATCCCGAAGAGCGGCACCATCCACCGCATCGGTGACTCGTACGTGACCGGTGGCCTTGCCGCGCTGCGCGCCGACGTCGAGGGTCTGTTGAACGTGTCCTTCAACCTCGCGGACGACCTCACCGGTGCAGAACTGGCGGCCGTCATCGGGTCGATCGGCAACCGCGACGTGAATCTCCCCGCGCCCGTGCTCGACACTGCGGCGGACGATGTGTCGGTGCAGGTGGTGCCCGCGGGCCAGCAGTCGCTGTCGCCCCTCCAGATCGCAACGTCACTGGCGTCCTCGCAGGTGGGTGTCGCCGAGTCGACACGCCTCCCGAACGTGAAGGAACTGTGGACCGCAATCGCGGGCGCTGCCAAGACTTCGTCCGCCGCGAATGGGTCGACGACGACGGTCGACACTTCGGCCTACAGCACGGCGGACGAACCGACGGACATGATGGGGTACCTCGAGGCGCTCCTGCAGGGGCGCGTGCAGGTGTGGCAACTCTCGGCGACGTTGCTCACCGATGCCGCCCGCAACCCGAACAACGCAGACCTCTACGAACTCGACGGCGGCGAGGCGATCATGGTGATGGCGAGCGTCGCCCCCAGTGCGATTGCACTCGTGTCGAACAGCATCGCCGTGATGATCGACAGCCCGTTCGACGACCCGCAGCTGGTGCGCCAGGCCGTCCTGCGCCTCGCGTATGTCGGCGCGAACGTGGTGGTCGTGCGCACGATCGATGCGCCACCGTTGAAGGAGACACAGGTCTTCTACAGCGACGACGCGATCCGCAATGACGTGCAGGGTTACACCACGCTGATGGGCGAGATGCAGTTCAATTCGACGTCAGAGGTCATCGAGGGCGTGAACGCCCGTATCGTGCTCGGTGAGGACTTCCGGACCTTCATCGGCAGTCCCGGCGGTCAGACGATCGCGACCACAACGACTTCGACGGTGCCCTGAATGACAATTGACGTTTCCTCCCATGACCTTGCGGTCCTGTGCGCACGGGCATGTGACGACAAGCAGGCAACCGACATCGCGGTGCTTCCGGTGGGCGACGTTCTCGCGGTCACCGAGTACTTCGTGGTGGCGAGCGCGTCGAACCCGCGCCAGGTGCGGGCCATCACCGACGCGGTGCTGACACAGGTGCGCGAGGCGGTCGGCAGGGGACCGTTGCGCAGCGAGGGTGTGCGCGAGCAGCAGTGGGTGCTGGTGGACTACGGCGATGTCGTGGTGCACGTGTTCAGCGAGGAAACCCGCAGGTTCTACGAGATCGAACGGCTCTACAAGGACGTCGAGCCCCTGGACTGGGCCGCGGCGGAACTGTCGTAAATCCGGGTGCCATTGGTAAGGTGAGGGCTCCCGTTTCGGGGCTGTAGCTCAGTTGGCAGAGCGCTTGCATGGCATGCAAGAGGTCAGGGGTTCAATTCCCCTCAGCTCCACCATTGCTCCTGGCCGTAAGGGTCAATCTGTGGGCCGTACCGGCACAAGTAGCCTTGCCCCATCGTTATGAAGGTTGCCGTCATCATGCGGACGTACGAGCGTCCGGTCCTCCTGGCCAGGGCCATCGCCGGCGTCCAGCAGCAGACATTCCGGGACTGGGAACTCATCATCGTCAACAACGGAGGTGACCCCGTCGTAGTCGACAGAGTTGTCGATGCCGCTCGTCGCACGACTGGCTCCGGGGCGATCTCAGTCCTGCACCTGGCGGAGCGCACCGGCATGGAGGACGCATCCAACCAGGGCCTGCGGTCGTCGGGGTCCGACTATTTCGCGATCCATGATGACGACGACGCCTGGCACCCCGACTTCCTGG
>JBEGQK010000042.1:0-2782 GCA_041180985.1 Actinomycetota bacterium | reverse complement strand
TGAGGCCGCGCATGCGCGGGTCGAGGTCGTGGCCGTAGATCCGTCGGGCGGACTTGGCGATGTTCACCGTGAGGTCCGCGCTGCGCTCCACCTCGCCGACCATCTTCACGATGCCGACCAGCTGGCGCAGGTCACGGGCAACGGGTGCCTGCAATGCGAGCAACTGGTAGCAACGATCCTCGAGGGTGATGGAGCGTGCATCCATTTCGTCGTCGTCCTGGATGAGTTGGTTGGCGTCCTCGAGGTCGCCGTCGAGGAGGATCGCCGTGGCGCGCGAGATGCGCTCGATGACCATGGCCGCCAACTGGGCGAGTTCGTTTCGGGCATCGTCGAGCTGCTGGTGGAACCCTTTTCTCAGTTCATCCATTGGATGCCTCCTCCGGTCAGAATTCGTAGTTCGGGTCGCCCATGTCCCATTCGAGCGAGATCAACTCGCGCTCGGCATCGCGCACGATGCGGGACATGTTGCGGCGGAATTGCGGGTCGTCACGGGGCAGGAGGACCAGCCTGGCCAGGACTCGGGCGCGGAACTCCTCGAGGACGTCGCTGTCGCCCCACTCCCCGTAGACCTCCCAGTGGGGCGCCACGGCGCCGAGGAACACGATGCGCGCGTGCGCGCGGGGTGCTTCGGAAGTCTGGATATCGGACATGCGTGGCCTCCGTGGGCGGGAAAGAACGAGTGCCGAGATGTTATCGGCGATGGCCCGAGGCCGTGTTTTCGCACTGTTTCTCGCGGGTTCCCACCCGTTCCCGTCGACGACCTGTGGACAACCCGGATTCTTCACCAATCTTTGACGGACGTGAAGGAAATACCACGGTCATCCGTGTTTGACTTCGGTTTGCGGGGAACTTCCCGCCATGACTCGGCGTCAGAGATGACACCGAACCGAATGTCGCCACCAGGCGACAAGGAGGAAGCCATGAAGACAACGTTGAAGATCACGGCAGCGCCGGCAACCACCAACATTCCGTTCGACGACTCGCCGACGGCGTGGATGGCCGAGGGAAACTGCCGGAACTACCCGCCGGCCACGTTCTTCCCCTCGGATGGTGTGGGAGTTGACCGCGCCCGCGCAATCTGCAAGGGATGCCCGGTCGGCACAAAGTGCCTCGAGTACGCGCTCGAGGAGCGCATCGAGCACGGTGTGTGGGGCGGATGCAGCGAACGCGAGCGCCGTCGCATCCTGAAGCGCCGAAAGGGCCTGAACGCCTGATCAGCGGGCCCGCACCGCGTGCGGAACCTGAAGACGACTACTTCTTGTCGTCGCCCTTTTCCTCGGACTTGCCGTCGTCGAGGGCCTTCTTGAACTCGCGCTGGGCCTGACCCAGGTTCTTTGCCAGCTTCGGCAACTGCGCACCGCCGAAGAGCACCAGAACGACGACGAGAACGATGATCAGCTCAGGGCCTTCGAGGAACGAAATCATGTGCCTGACGGTAGCAGCAGGTCGGTGCGGATTGGTAGGCACGAACCGTGCTCGAATGCGTGGTGAACATCAGTGAGGGACGGAACATCGCCCTGCTGGCGGGCCTCGCCGAGGCCCTGTCCGGCCACCTCCTGGATGTCCACACCGACACCGACCACAACCGCAGCGTTTTCACGCTCGTCGGCGAGGAGGCCCCGCGCCTTCTGACGCGTCTTGTGGTGGAACGGCTCTCGTTGGACGATCACGAGGGTGTCCACCCGCGCCTCGGCGTGGTGGACGTGGTGCCGTTCGTGCCGCTTTTCGGGGCGACGTTCACCGAGGCGGAGCGCGCCCGGGGCGACTACGCGAGATGGGTGGCCGACGAACTCTCGATCCCCGTCTTCTCGTACGGGACTCACCGCACGCTCCCCTTCGTCCGCGCGCATGCGTGGCGCGACCTGGAGCCTGATTTCGGTCCCGCCGCGCCTCACCCCGCCGCCGGTGCCGTGTGCGTGGGGGCACGGGAGCCGTTGGTCGCCTACAACGTGTGGCTGCGCGACACCCCGGTCGAGGTGACGCGCGCAATCGCACGCGAGGTGCGCACGGCGCACATCCGCACGCTGGGCCTGCAGGTGGGCGAATACACCCAGGTCAGCATGAACCTGGTGTCACCCGGCGATGCAGGGCCGATGCAGGCGTACGACAGCGTCATCGAGTGTGCGGCACGGCACGGGGCCGGCGTTGCGCACGCGGAACTGGTGGGTCTGTTGCCTGCGGCCGTTCTTGCCGGGATTCCTGGAGGTCGCTGGGAGGAGCTTGACCTGTCGGAGGACCGGACAATCGAGGCGCGCCTTGCGGCGGCGGGGATCAGCCGTTGACGACGGTGATGCTGCGCGTGGCCTGGGCGCGCTGACGGCGCAGGCGACGACGCTCACGCTCTGACAGGCCGCCCCAGATGCCGAACTTCTCGCCGTTGGCGAGTGCGTACTCCAGGCAATCCTCGCGCACCACGCAACCGCGGCACACTTCCTTGGCTTCACGGGTGCTGGCACCGCGCTCGGGGAAGAACAGGTCCGGGTCGACACCCAGGCAGTTGGCTTGGTCCTGCCAGCCGCGTTCTTGACTCAATGACTCTGCGTCTCCGTGCACTTTGTTGCCTCCCAGCAGTGGCCGCACCGACTCGAGTTCCACGGGGAAGCTCGACATCAACTGACGGCCTTGTAATTACAGCGGTGTCATTGTGCCAACAAAACGGCGGATGTGCAAGTGGAAACCCAAGCAAATCAAGGCTTTGCCGACATCTGTGGATAATCACCCCTGATTTCACGGGGTTTTTCGGGTCTCAGCGCCCGGAACGGGCCATTTTCCGCCTGTTTTC
>JBEGQK010000041.1:0-2700 GCA_041180985.1 Actinomycetota bacterium | reverse complement strand
ACACCGGTCCGTTCCGCGCGAGCATCGGGGGCCTCTCGGTCGGTGCGTTCATCATCACGATGTACGGCACGCTCCCCTCGCCGTACGCGATGCTCGCCTTCGGCGTGCTGCACGGCATCGTTGACGGACTCACCGTCACGGGCGGGTCCGCCGCGATTGCAATGGTCGTGCCGAGGGAACGCATCGCATCAGCACAGGGCATGCAGGGCGCCGCGCAGACCGTGATCGGCGGTGTTGCCTCCGTGGCGGCGGGAGCCGCCTACGGTGCCTTCGGTCGCACCGCCACGTTCGTGTCATGTGCGGTGGTGATGGTCGCCTGCATCACGACGGGTGCATGGATGGCCAAGGACCACCTGGGCATGCGGGGAACGGACACGCTCGACCCCACGACGGGGCAAGCGGTCGAAACGTCGTCGTGATGCGTTGACCGCCTCGGTCAGCGGGCGGCCTGGATGGCCGACCACACGCGGTTGGCGGTGCACGGCATGTCGATGTGGGTGACGCCGAGATGGCTCACCGCGTCGACGATCGCATTGTGCACTGCCGGCGTTGCGCCGATGGTGCCCGCCTCGCCGATGCCCTTCGCTCCCAGCGGGTTGCGCGGTGTCGGCGTCTCCATGGGGATGCGCTCGAAACTGGGCAGCTCCGCGGCGCTGATGAAGCCGTAGTCCGCGAGGTTCGCGGTCGTCGGGTTCCCGTCCTCGTCGTAGAGGACCTCCTCGAGCAGTGCCTGGGCGATGCCCTGTGCGACGCCGCCGTGCACCTGGCCGTCGACGATCAACGGGTTGATGATTGTGCCGGCGTCGTCGCACGCGATGTGGCGACGGACGGAGACCGAGCCGGTCTCCGTGTCGACCTCGACGACGGAGACATGCGACCCGAACGGGAAGGTGGAACCTTCGGGCACGTAGTCGACATCCGCGGCGAGCGTGATGTCGCCCGTGACGGCGAGATCGGACCACGAACGCGCGGGCTGTGGCGAACCCGTCACGTGGAATTGACCGCGCGCGGTGTCGAGGACGATGTCCTCGGGCGCGGCCTCGAGCAGGTCGGCTGCGAGTTGCTTCGCCTTCTCGATGACGGCCTCGGCCGCGAGCTTCACGGCGCTGCCGCCCACCTGCAGGCTGCGCGAGCCGCCGGTGCCGCCGCCGCGCGCGACGTCCTCGGTGTCGCCGAAGCGGAACTCGATGCGGTCCATCGGGATGCCGGTGAGGTCGCTCACGATCATTGCCCACGAGGTGTGGTGGCCCTGGCCGTGCGGGGAACTGCCGGTGCGCACGATGGCACCTCCGTCGGCGGTGATCTCCACGGCACCGAACTCGCCGCTGCCCATCGGGTTGGTGGTTTCCACGTAGGTGCTGATGCCGATGCCGAGTTGCACCGGGTCGCCGGACTCCCGGCGGCGCTTCTGCTCGGCGCGGAGCTCTGCGTATCCGGCCGCCTCGAGCGCGCGGTCGAGCGACTTCTCGTACTCACCGCTGTCGTACTTCGCGCCCATCTTGGTGACGAGCGGGAACGCCTCGGGCCTCAGGTAGTTCTTGCGGCGTACCTCCGTGGGGTCGAGACCGCACGCGCGTGCGAACTCGTCGATCGTGCGCTCGATGGCGGCGGCCGCTTCGGGCCTGCCGGCGCCGCGGTATGCGACGACGGGTGACGTGTTGGTGACCACGGAGTGGGACTGGAACTGCACGTTCTCGATGTCGTACACGCCGCTCGCCATGAGGCGGGTCATGAACGGGAGCACCGAACCGCCCTTCGGGTACGCCCCACCGTCCTGCACCACGTCGTTGCGGTACGCGGTGATGCGACCGTCCTTCGTGCCGCCCATCTTCGTGCGCTGGCGCTGTGCCCGACCGTGCCCCATGGCGAGCATGTTCTCTGTGCGCGTCTCGGTGAAACGGACCGGCCGACCGATCCTGCGTGCGGCCCATCCGACGAGGATCTCGTCGGGGTAGACACCGTTCTTCGCGCCGAAGCCGCCACCGACATCCGGCGTGATGACGCGCACGTTCGAGGGGTCGACCCCGAGCACCTTCGCGAGACCGTCGCGTGCGCCGTGTGCGCCCTGGCTGCACGCCCACTGCGTGAGACGGTCGCCGTCCCACTTGGCAGCGACCGAACGCACCTCGAGCGGTGCTGTTGCGACCTTGTTGTTCTCGATGGTCAGCTCGACGACGACCTCGCAGTCCGCGAAGATGTCGCGCTCGTCGTCGTTCGCGAAGGTGAGCACCACGTTCGTTCCCGCTTCGGGGTGCAGGATCACGTCGCCCCGCAGGGATTCGTCGACATCGATGACGACGGGCATCGGGTCGTAGTCAACGATGACCATCTCTGCCGCGTCCACGCCTTGCGCCTTCTCCTCGCTGATCACCATCGCGACGAGGTCACCCACGTATCGGACGGTGTCGATGGCGAGGAACGGGAACTTCATCGCTTGGTTCAGCATGCGCATGTCGGCAGAGACCGGTGCGAGGTCGACGTCCTTCGCGGTCCACACATGGAGGACGCCGGGCATCGACTCGGCCTCGCTCGTGTCGATGGAGAGGATGCGGGCGTGCGCCATGGTGCTGCGTACGTACGTGACGTGGACGGCGCCCGGCAGGTCGAGGTTCGCGATGTACGTGCCCTGGCCGGTGAGGAACCTGGGGTCCTCGACGCGGACGACGCGGGTGCCGAGGATGCTCATGCGCTCCAGCCTCC
>JBEGQK010000040.1:0-3510 GCA_041180985.1 Actinomycetota bacterium | reverse complement strand
GCTATGCGTTCCCGGGCGACCTCGCAACATTCGACGAGAGCGGGAACATGGTGCTGCTCGGCCGGGGCAGCCAGGTGATCAACACGGCAGGCGAGAAGGTCTTCCCCGAGGAGGTGGAGGAGGCAGTCAAGCGCACCGAGGGTGTCATCGACTGTCTCGTCGTCGGCCTGCCCGACGAGAAGTTCGGGCAGATCGTCGTCGCCGTCGCCTCGACGAAGTCCGGTGCAACGGTCAACGAATCGGACGTCATCACGTCCGTGAAGTCGCAGCTCTCCGGTTACAAGTCGCCGAAGCGCGTCGTGTTCGTGCACGAGGTGCCGCGCGCGCCGAACGGCAAGGCCGACTACCCCGGTGCGAAGAAACTGGCCGAGCAAGCAACCCGGTCATGATCGACACACATCTCGGCGGCTCGCGTCCGTTCGGTCTCGGCTACTGGCCGCTCGCGGAGGATGCACCGGACGTGGAGATCCCGCGTGAGGACGTCCGCATCGTCACGCCCGACGGTGCGCTGGTGCGCGGAATCCTGTGGACGCCACCGAACGGCAAGTGGAAGACCGCCGTGATCCTCAGTCACCCGCGCGGTGACTTCACGGTCCACTACGCATGCCCGTTGCTCGCGGCCGCCGGGTACGCGGTGCTCGGCTTCGGCACGCGGTACATGAACAACGACATCGACTGCCTGCACGAGAACTGCATCACCGACGTGAAGGCCGCGCACGACTTCATGCTGTCGCGCGGTGCGGAGTCCGTCGTGCTGCTCGGCAACTCGGGCGGTGGTTCGCTGATGGCAATGGCGAACGCCGAACTCGGCATCGGCGACGGATGGATCGGGATGGCTGCCCACCCGGGCGAGGGCGTCTTCATGCTCCAGGTCATCGACCCGTCGGTGGCCGACGAGACCGACCCTTTCTCCCGGGTGCCCGAGCTGGACATGTACAACCCGGACAACGGCTGGCGGCCCTGGCCCGAACCCTGTCGGTACGACCCCGAGTGGCTCGCCACCTACCGTGAGGCCCAGATCGCGCGGGTGGCCAGGCTCGATGCCACGGCCAAGCAGTCGATTGCCGATGCCGAGGCGGCCGGGGAGACCCTGAACGGTGTTCACAAAAGCACAAGCCCTGCAGAATGGCGGGAACTGAGGGCCCGTCGGGTCTTCACCCGGTACATGACCATCTACCGAACCCTGGCCGATCCGGCCTATCTGGACCTCTCGATTGACCCCGATGACCGCCCGATGGGGTCACTTTTCGCCTTTCCGGACCCGTTTGAGGCCAATTACGGCCGGGCCGGCCTCGCCCGCACCATGACCGCCCGGGGCTGGCTGTCCACCTGGTCGGGCCTGTCCAGCCACGCCAAGCTGGCCGACACCATGCCCAAGGTGACCGTCCCGACGATCCTGGTCCACCCGACCGCCGACACGGAGATCCGGGTCCGCCAGGCCATGGAGATAGTGGAGAACTCGGGTGCCGCGGACAAGACGTACGTGGAAATGAAGGGTGCCCCCCACTACCTGGAGGGCCACCGCAGACCCGCAATGGACGCTGTCATCGACTGGCTGCGGGCCCGTTTCCCCCTCTGAGCATCGGGCCCCGCAGGCCCTGAATCCCTTGATTTCAGGGGTAGTGGCGGGAACTTTGCGCCGATAGCGTTTCCACTCCGTGCGATTCGGACCCCGGTCCGGAGAGCAAGATCGATCGTCGAAAAATCACAATCGACGTCCGTGAAGGTCGGCTTGCCGAAACCACACGGCACAACCCAGATCAAGTGCTCCGTTGGCAGAAATGCCCACGGAGCATTTGCGTGAAACAGCAAAACGAGAAACGCAATGGCACAAAAAGCGATCGTCGGCGAAAAGGTCGGCATGACACAGGTGTGGGGAGATGACCAGCGCGTCATTCCCGTCACCGTGCTGCGCGTCGAGCCGGCACGAGTCGTCCAGGTGAAGACCAACGACCGTGACGGCTACAACGCACTGCAGGTCACATACGGAAGCAAGAACGCATCCAAGCTCACGAAGGCCGAGGCCGGTCACTTCGCGAAGGCGAGCGTCGAGCCGGGCCGCCGCGTCGTCGAGCTCCGTCTCGACTCGGTGGACGGTTTCGAAGTCGGCCAGGAGATCCTCGCCGACCTGCTCGCGGCAGGCGAGAAGGTCGACGTCACGGCCGTCAGCCGCGGCAAGGGTTTCGCGGGCGGCATGAAGCGTCACAACTTCAACGGCCAGGGCGCCAGCCACGGCAACCACAAGCACCACCGTGCACCGGGCTCGATCGGTTCGTGCTCGTTCCCCGGTCGCGTGTTCAAGGGTCTGCGCATGGCGGGTCACATGGGCAACGAGCAGGTCACCACGCTGAACCTCGAGGTTGTCTCCGCTGATCCCGAGCGCGGTCTTCTTCTCATCAAGGGCTCGGTCCCGGGCCCGAACGGCGGCGTTGTGATCGTGCGCAACGCAGTGAAGGCGAAGTGATCCCGATGGCATCAGTAGACCTCAAGAACGCAAGCGGCAAGAGCGCAGGCTCCATCGACGTTGCAGACGAACTGTTCGGCATCCAGCCGAACGTGCCGGTCATGCACCAGGTGGTCACCGCGCAGCTCGCACACCGTCGCTCCGGAACCCAGAGCACCAAGACCCGCGGTGAAGTCTCCGGCGGCGGCAAGAAGCCGTTCCGCCAGAAGGGCACCGGCGGCGCACGCCAGGGTTCGATCGTCGCCCCGCACTACACCGGCGGCGGCATCGCCCACGGCCCGAAGCCGCGCAAGTACACCCAGCGCGTGCCGAAGAAGATGGTGCGCCTGGCTCTCGCGTCCGCACTCAGCGACCGCAAGAACGAGGGCCGTGTCGTCATCGTCGACTCCTGGGGCTTCTCGGCCCCGAGCACGAAGGACGCATCGAAGGCACTCGCAGCTCTCGGTCTCACCGGCAAGATGCTCGTCGTCGTCAACGGCAACGACGAGACCGCGATCAAGAGCTTCCGCAACATTCCCGAGGTTCAGCTCATCCTCACCGGTGAGCTCAATGCATACGACGTTCTCTGCAACGACTGGGTCGTCTTCAGCAAGGACAGCCTCCCCGCACAGAAGGATGCCGAGTGATGAAGGATCCCCGCGACATCATCATCCAGCCCGTCGTCTCTGAGAAGAGCTACGCGCTGATCGAGGCCGACGTGTACACCTTCCAGGTGGCCGTCGACGCAACGAAGCCCGAGATCCACGATGCCATCGAGGCCATCTGGGGCGTGAAGGTGCTGAAGGTGAACACCTTGAACCGCAAGGGCAAGATCACCCGCACCCGCAACACCAACCGTCTTGGCAAGCGTCCCGACACGAAGCGCGCCATCGTCACCCTCGCAGCGGGCAGCAAGATCCCGCTGTTCGAAAGCTGAGATTCACCATGGCTATCCGCAAGCGCAAGCCCACCAGTGCCGGCCGTCGTTTCCAGACCGTCTCTGACTTCAGTGACATCTCGAAGTCGACGCCGGAGAAGACCCTTCTCGCGAAGAAGTCGAGCACCGG
>JBEGQK010000039.1:0-4611 GCA_041180985.1 Actinomycetota bacterium | reverse complement strand
TCACCGGCACGGTGCTCCCCGGCATGAAGTCGAGCGTCGCGCGTGAGTCGGGGTTCGGGATGCGGTAGTTCGGGTACCGCGCGATCGGCATGGTGCTCCACCGGTTCGACCACATGGAGTGAGGCATGTTGTCACCCTGCGGACCCCGCGTGTACCGCCACTCGTTCGTCACCAGCTGCACCTCGCGTCCCCACACGCCGGTCAGCAGCCAGTCGCGCACCTGCGTCGCCTCCCCCGCCACCAACGGTGCGAGGGACCTGCCGTGCGCGGTGTGGTTGATGCCGACGCCGAAGATCGATGCGATCGTGGCATGGATGTCCGTCGACGTGGTGAGTGCGTCGTTCACCGACGGCTGCACACCCGGCCACGCGATGAACATCGGGATGTGGCCGAGCGGCTTGTAGACCGGCACGCCGGGCTTTCCCCACACATCGCGGTCGTGCACGTCGCGGTCGCCCAGGTAGTGACCGTGGTCCGTGCACAGGATGACAGCGGTGTCCTCCCACGCGTTCGTTGCGTCCATCGCGTCGAGCACCCTGCCCAGCCAGTGGTCGATCATCGACAGCTTGCCGCCGTACTGTGCCCGCACCTGCACGGCGTCGCGTTCGGTGATCGTGCCCTTCTTCAGTGCGTCCACTTCGTACGGTGGCCAGATGAGGTGCGCACCCTCCCACGTGTCGTCGTAACGGTTCGCCCATTCCTCGGGCGTGTCGAACGGTTCGTGCGGGTCGAACTCGTCGACGAACACCATGAACCGTTCGCCCTTCGCACGGTGCACCGGTGCGTCCTCCAGCAACCATCGCGCCGTCGCAGCCATCGTGCGGGGCCCGGGGAAATCCGACTCGTCCTTGAAGTAGCCGCGCGAGTCGTCGTAGTGCGTGTGCCCGCGACCGAACGACGGCGCACCCAGCCATGACTCGTCGGGTCGGGTCTTCCACGCATCGCTCTCGTGACCGCGCTCGTAGGACCACGCGCGGAAGTCGGTGTGGTAGTTCTCTCCTCCCACCTCGAACAGGTGGGGATGGTCGGTGATCAACTGCGTGACGACACCCGCCTTCCGCAACGACGCGGTGATGGGCTCCTCCCACAGCTCGATCGAGCCCCACGGCTTCCAGAGGAAGTCCCACGCCCCGACGAGGATGTCATGGCGCGCCGGGATGCACGGCAGCGACCCCGTGTGGTGGTTGGTGAAGCGCACGCTGCGCGCCGCCAGCCGGTCAAGGTTCGGCGTGTCGAAGTTCGTGCCGCCGTACGCACCCAGTTCGTGCCGGTTCAGGCTGTCGAGCAACAGCACGACGACGTTCTTCGGGGTCTGCACCGCCGTCATTGCTGCGGGTCACCCAGGGCGAACACGGTGTCGCACCATGCATTCACTTCCTCGCGCATCACGTCATGGCTCTTCGCGAGAAGGTGACCGTCACCGGGCATCACGCGCAGCTCGCCCGTGCCCGCCATCGAACGCACCACCTCGCTCGCCTCCAGCGGGAGGATCTCGTCGCGGTCACCGTGGAACATCAACAGAGGACGCCCCTGCAGCCCGCCCGCCACCTCGCACCCGGCTGACTGCGTGGCGAACGTGACGACACCCGTCACCATCGCCGACAGACCGACCGCCACGCGGATGGCAACGGCACCGCCGAAGCTGTGCCCCATCAGGATCACCCTGTCGCACCCGGTGCCGACCATCATCTGCACCGCAGCGGCGGCGTCGATGCAGCACGAGTCCATGTCGTTCGGCTTGCGGTAGCTGATGCGCATCGACGGGATGCCGCGCGCCGAAAAATCCTCACCCAGCACGTGGTACAGCGCCTCACCCGGGCCCATCACGCCGCCCATCGCCCCGCCCATCATGACGACGCCCACGTTCCGTGCCTCCCCGCGGGGCTCGTGCCACAGGATGCTCAGCAACCCGCGGCGCGTGTACATCTCGATGTGACGGAGGTCCGGGCCGAGCATTGCCTGCTGGCTGGCCATGATCCCGAGGATGTCCAGCGGGGTCTGCAGTTCCCCCTGCTGGTCCCCCTGCTGACTCATGTCGCTACCCTAATGAGTGGTGACTGAACAGACGAAGCCCTCCATCGACTTCGGTGTCGATCTGAACCGCGAGACCGCCGGTCGCATCGGCAAGGTGTGGCGCGAGATCCGGCGCGGTGCCGCCAACAGCAAGCTGCGCGGCCTCATCTTCGAGAACGAGGAATTCAACATTGACCCGGGTCAGTTCGACACTCTCGAGCGGATCGTCATGCACGAGACGATCCGCATGGGTGACCTGGCCGATTCCATGCACATCGACCCCAGCACGGCCACCCGTGCGGTGCAGCGCCTCATCAAGGACGGTCTCGTGCAGAAGGTCACCCACGCGGGCGACGGCCGCGTCGTCGTCATCGAACCGACCGACTTGGGACGCCGCGTGTTCGCCTCGGTCGTGGAGAGGCGCAAGCTCATGGTGGTCAAGGTCATGGAGCAATTCGACGCGGACGAACGGCTCGTGCTCGCGGACATGCTCGAGCGTTTCAACGACGCCCTCGCCAAGGCTGTCGCCGACCTCTCGAAGCACCGCTGAGAGGCACTCTCCCATGGGGTCACGTGACACGTTCGCCAAGGATGCGACCGCATTCGCGCCCCAGTTGTTCTCCACCGCGGTCCGCATGACGCGCAACCGCGCCGACGCAGAGGACCTCGTGCAGGAGACGTACATGAAGGCGTGGCGTGCCTATGACAGCTACGAGGAGGGCACCAACCTCCGTGCGTGGTTGTTCCGCATCATGACGAACACGTACATCAACAAGTACAACGCCAAGATGCGCAGACCCACCGAGACGGAACTGGACGACGTCGAGGAGCTGTACCTCTACAGGCGCCTCGGCACGATCGACCAGTCGCGCATGAGCGCATCGGCGGAGGACCAGATGATGGAGCTCTTCACCGACGACGAGGTCAAGAACGCCATCGAAGAGCTGCCGGAGGCGTTCCGAATGCCGCTGCTGCTCTCCGACGTGGACGGCTTCTCCTACAAGGAGATCGCGGAGATGCTTGACGTACCCATCGGTACGGTCATGTCCCGCCTGCACCGCGGAAGAAAAGCGATGCAGAAGCGGTTGTACGAGTTCGCGAAGGAGCGCGGCCTCGTCGACGAGACGCTGCTCAGGGAACTAGAAGGACAATAAGAAAGGAACCGATCATGGCCACCGACTGCCAGGGCACACTTGACGAACTGCACCGGTTCCTCGACCAGGAACTGTCCGCCGAACTGCACGCCGAGATCATGGGCCATCTCGCGAACTGCACCGACTGCCAGCAGGCGTTCGACTTCCACGGGGAACTGAAGCGCGTCGTGCGCCAGAAGGCGCAGAACGACGAGATCCCGGGGAGCCTCCTCGACAAGATCGCCGGTTGTTTCGGCGACGACTGGCTCGACTGACTATCCTTACTGCCATGTTCGCAGCAGTTGTTTGGCACTGGTGGCTCGGGGCTGTGCTCCTCGTAGCGGCACTCGGTCTGGTCGTCCAGACGTTGCTCGGTTACGTCGCGAAGGTGTCCGCCACCCGCTACCCGAACCGCCAGCAGCGCAAGGCCGCCAAGAAGTAGGCATCGGTCATGGGCACCGACCCGTCATGGATAGTGCCCCTCCCGCCACACCACTCGTCGCGTCACTCCTGACGCGCTGCTCCTTCCCGGCCCCGCACACCGACGTCACCGTCGCTCTCTCGGGCGGTCCGGATTCGATGGCTCTCATGTGCCTGGCCGTTGCGCACGGCCTGCACGTCACCGCAGTGCACGTCGACCACGGCATCAGGACCGACTCGCACCGCGACATCGCCCTGATTGCCCCGGTCGCGCGGGTGCTCGGCGTCGAGCTGCAGGTGCACCGCGTGGTCGTCGAACCGGGCCCGAACCTGGAGGCCCGCGCACGCGCCGCTCGGTACGGGGTGCTCCCCGATGACGCAATGACCGGCCACACCGCCGACGACCAGGCCGAGACCGTCCTCATCAACCTGTTGAGGGGTGCCGGGAGTGCGGGCCTCTCCGCCATGTCACCCGGTGCGAAGCGCCCGATCCTCGGCCTGCGACGCGCCGAGACGCACCGACTCTGCACCGAACTCGGCATCGAGTGCGTCGACGACGAGACGAACCGCAGTGATGCCCATCAACGGAACCGCGTCCGGCACGAACTGCTGCCGTTGGTCGCCGACATCTCGAGGCGCGACCCCGTGCCGATCCTCGTGCGCACGTCGGACGTGCTGCGCGATGACAACGCACTTCTCGACGAACTGGCCGCGGGCATCGACCCCACCGACGCAATCGCGTTGTCCACAGCCCCGTTGCCGTTGGCACGCCGTGCGATCCGTGCATGGTTGTCGCATCCGTACCCTCCGGACCAGGCGACGGTGGAGAGGGTGCTGGAAGTCGCGCGTGGCGAGCACCCCGGGTGCGACATCGGCGAAAATCGGCAAATTCGTCGGAGCAAACAGCGCCTGTCCATCGTGAATCTGGGGTAATTTCTCTCACGGCTTTTCTGCAGCGTTGCAGTCACACAAGCCGGAACCCGAGGAGAACCAGATGCCACCGAAGTTGCGCGGGAAGTGGGCCCTCGGTATCACCCCCCGGAAT
>JBEGQK010000038.1:0-18451 GCA_041180985.1 Actinomycetota bacterium | reverse complement strand
TCATCATCGACCCCCACCACCACCTCTGGAGGGCCGGCGCGGGCATGAACTACACACTCGATGACCTGCTGGCGGACGTGAACGACGGGCACAACATCGAGTGCACGGTCTTCATGGAGTGCGGTTCGACCTACGACGCCGATGCACCGTCCCACCTTGCACCCATTGGCGAAACGAGGTTCATTGCGGGTGAAAACTCACGTGACCCGCGCCGGACGATCCGTGCGCTCGTCGGCAAGGCGGACCTCACGCTCGAGAACCTTGACGAGGTGCTCGATGCGCACGTCGCTGCGGCGAACGGGATGTTCCGTGGCATCCGCGATGCTCTCTCGCGCGCTGACCATCCGGACGTTCTCTCCATCCCGGGCCGCTGCGCGGTGGACAAGTACAAAGATCCCGACTTCGTGCGCGGTGTGCGCCGGCTGGGGGAGCGCGGTCTCACGTACGACACGTGGCACTACCACTACCAGAACCAGGAGTTCGTTTCACTCGCTCGCGCGGTGCCAGGGACGACGATGGTGTTCGACCACTTCGGGACGCCGCTCGGCGTCGGCCCCTACGCATCGCAGCGCGAGGAGATCTTCGAGCAGTGGAAGAGGGACATCCTCGACATCGCCGCGTGCCCCAACGTGGTCGCGAAGATCGGCGGCCTCGCGATGCCGGACAACGGGTTCGGGTGGAACACGGCGGAGCGCCCGCCCACGTCCGACGAAGTGGTCGCGGCGCAGAGGCGTTACTACCTGCACGTCATCGAGTCCTTCGGTCCGCAACGGTGCATGTTCGAGTCGAACTTCCCCGTGGACCGGCTGTCGCTCTCCTACCGCACGTTCTGGAACGCCGCGAAGAAGATGGTCGCCGATTTCGGCGAGGACGAGAAGGACGCGTTGTTCCGCGGCACCGCCGCACGCGTCTACTCGCTCTGAATCACTCGAAGACGAGGCAACCGTCGTCTAGGTCGGCCGACGGCAGGATGTCCTTCTCCGACCAGTAGTCCTGGTCGTGCATCCACTCCGGCTTGTTGCCCGACTTCGGCATCAGATGCATGCTGCGCATGAGGTAGTTCGGGTTGAAGTTGTCCGGCTTGATCCAGTCGCCGACAGGCATTCCGGCGTCCTCCTTCTCGCGCAGGCGCGGTGTCACGCGCTTCGCACCCTTTTCGTCCATGTGACGGAACATGCGCGCGATGAAGTCACCCATGAGGTCGACGCGGAGGGTCCAGCTGGCGCGGAAGTACCCGAAGATCCACGCCAGGTTCGGCACTCCGGTGAACATCATCCCCCGGTACGTGACGGTGTCGTTCCAGTTGACGGGCTTGCCGTCGACACTGAACGGGATGTCGCCGAGAACGCTCAGGTGGAACCCGGTCGCCGGCACGATGAGGTCGGCATCGATCTGCACGCCGCCCTTCGTGAGCACGCCCGTCTCGTTGAACGTCTCGATCTCGTCGGTGACCATCGTGGCCTTGCCGGCCTTGATCCCCGCGAAGAGGTCACCGTCGGGGACGAACGCGATGCGCTGCTGCCACGGCCTGTACTTCGGCGTGAAGTGGGTCATGTCGTAGTCCTCGGGCAGGAGGGCCTTCACGCCCTCGAGCAGGAACGCCTTCAGTTCCTCCGGCTGGTTGAAGGACATCTCGGTGACGGCCTTCCCGTCGAACAGGCGCTTGCGTCGGACGATCTCGTGGATCCACTTCTCGTCGATCTCCAGCTGGCGCAGTGTGTCGGCCAGGTCGTCGACGTTGCGGCCGGGGATGAAGTACGTGGGCGACCGCTGCAGCACGGTGACGTGCTTCGCCGTCTTAGCGAACTCGGGCACCACGGTGGCGGTGGTGGCGCCTGACCCGATGACGAGAACGTTCTTGCCGTCGTACGTGATGTCCTCGGTCCATTCCATCGGGTGGACGATCTGGCCCTTGAACTTGTCCATGCCGGGCCACTCGGGCGTGTAGCCCTTGTCCTGGTTGTAGTAGCCCTGGCACATGTAGAGGAAGTTGCACGACATCTTGAACGACTGGTTCGTGTCGAGCCTCTTCACATCGACGGTCCACTTGTTGTCCTTGCTGGACCAACTGGCGTTCGTGATGCGGTGGTGGTAGCGGATCTTCGGCGCGAGGTTGTTCTCCTCGATCACCTCGCCCATGTACTTCTTGATCTCCGCGGATGTGGCAATCGGTGCGCCGACCCACGGCTTGAAGCGGTAGCCGAACGTGTAGAGGTCACTGTCGGAGCGCACGCCCGGGTACTTGTGCATGTGCCACGTGCCGCCGAACGACTCGAACTTCTCGAGCACCACGAATGACCGCTCCGGGCACTGCTCCTGCATGTGCACGGCCGACCCCACGCCGGAGATGCCCGCACCCACGATGAGCACGTCGAAGTGCTCGATCTTGGTGTCTGCTGGTGTCTCGAGTGTTGCCGACTGGCTCATGACGTCATCCTCCGGATTGTGTCCTTGCAAGAATCGTACTGACGGCCGGTGTGCCGGACCCCAGTCGGACCCGCAGTGAGGCTCACCTGACGACGAGCGTCACTGATTGTTTTCGGTGTCCGCCGCAGCCATCACGTCGAGACCGGTGAAGTTCCCCCGCGAGTCCGGCTTCTCCACCACCGGATCATCGACGTCGTCGAACTCGAGACGGAGTGCCCTGCTCATGGTGGCGTGCATCGCGTACGTGGCCGTGATGTAGGTGAACTCGAGTATCTCCTCGTCGGAGAGATGTTCGCGGAGTGCGTCGAACACGCCGTCGGCAACGCGACCGTGCTGCAGGACCAGCGCATCGGTGTACGCGAGCACGGCGCGTTCGGCCGGACTCCAGCAATCGGCGACGGACCACGAAGGGATCGCCTTCACCTGTTCCTCAGTGAACCCGGCGTCGCGCATTGCCTTGCAGTGCTGACTGAAGACGAACTGGCTGCCGACCGTCCACCCGGCGCGGGTCTGGCCCAGCTCGCGCAGCTTCGGGCTGAGCTTGCGGTCCGGCGACCTGTAGAACTGGAAACCGGCCGACGTGTGGTCGAAGGCGTCGGGTACGAGTGCGAACACCGTCCACCAGTTGCCGGGTGTGCCCGCATCGGTCCCGGGTTCGGTGACGGGATCACGGTCCCCGAACAGCATCGAGTACACGGCGCGCGCGTACGGGTGGACGTGGTCCTTGCCGACCTGGCCGAGGCGGGGCATGTCAGCCGTTCTTCGCGTTCGCGAAAGGATCGGCCGTCAGCAGCCTCTTCGCCTCGGGCGGGTCGGGCGAGAAACCCGGGGTGTCGCGGCACAACTCGACCATGATTCCGTTCGGGTCGACGTAGTAGAGCGAGTGGCACCAACCGTGGTCGACATCCATGAGCGGCTGGATGCCCGCTGCGGTCATGCGCGCGCGGACCTCCTCCTGCTTCTCGTGCGTCGCGCGGAACGCGCAATGGTTGACCCACACCGGCAGGCCGACACCGTCGGACACGTCGGTGGTGTAGTCGGGCTTCTCGCCGACACCGTGCACCTGGAAGAACGCAATCGATTCGTGGTTGCCGTCCGAATCCGGGCCGATGTCGAAGAAGATGTGACGCAGCCACGTCTCCTCGCCGCCCGCGGTGATCTCGGTGTGGACCAACGGGAAACCCATCAGCTCCTCGTAGAAGCGCGTGGTGGCTTCGACATCCTTCGTGGCGTAGGCGACGTGGTGCAATGGCATGCCCTGACCGTAGCCGTCCTGACAGACTGCAGAAATGCCGAGCTCGCCGACTCCCGTCAGCGTGTTCGCGTGCCCCCACTGCGGCCTCGCTCTGGCGAACATCGACCGTTCGGCCGTGTGCGGGAACAACCATTCGTTCGACCGCGCCCGTGAGGGTTACCTGAACCTCCTCGTCGGTGGCCGTCTGCCCGCCGGAACGACGCCGGGCGACACTGCAGAATCCCTGGCTGCACGTCGCCGGTTCCTCTCGACCGGCGCATACGGGCCCATCGCGGACGCGGTCGCCCGCGCGATCGGATCGCCGGACGGACCCGTTCTGGATGTCGGGTGCGGCGAGGGGTGGTACCTCTCGAACTTCGATGCCGATTCACTCTTCGGCATCGACATCTCGAGGAAGGCCGTGCAGATGGCCGCCAGGTCGATGCCCGGGGCGTCGTTCGCCGTCGCATCGGCGTACCGCATGCCGGTCCTCGATGCATCGTGCTCGGTCGTGTTCTCCGTCTTCGCCCCGCACCCGTTCGACGAGTTCGCGCGCGTGCTGTGCGACGACGGCGTCTGGGTCACTGCCACGCCCGGTCCGGACCACCTGAGGGAGATGCGCCCCGCGTACGAACCCGATGACCGCGCGAACGAACGCTTCGACAGGCGGACACAGCCACCGACGGAATCGACGTCCGCCGAGCGAGTCACCTTCGGCCTCGACCTCGACGACCGGTCAGCAGACGATCTCTTCCTGATGACCCCGCTGCAGTGGCAGTCCGGTGCCAGGCGCGGTCCCGTCCGTCATGTCACCGTCGATGTGTGGGTGTCGCGCGGTGTCCGTGACCCACAGCCAGCACCGGCCGGATAACTATGGTCGGGGCATGACGATTGCCGACCGTTTCGCTCCCCTCCCCGCCGATGCCGCCGAGCGGTGGTCCCATTTCCCTGCGTGGGACCAGCAGTCCAACTACGCGCTGCATCTCGGTTTCGTCGTGGAGGAACTGCGCCAGGACTACGCCCGGATGCGCCTTCCAGCGCGCCAGGAGATGAACCAGCCCGCGGGGATCATGCACGGCGGTGCAATCGCCAGTCTCATCGACACCACGGTCGTGCCGGTCGTGGGTTGGTGCACCGAGGGCCGCTCGATGGTGACGATCAGCATGGACGTGCAGTACCTGTCCGCCGTGAAGGACGAGGACGCCGTGTGCGAGGGCTGGATCGAGAAGCGCGGTCGTTCGATCTGCTTCTGCCGCGCCGAGGTGCGCGGTGCCGAGAGCGGCCGCCTGTGCGCGACCGCGAACCTCGTCTACAAGGTCTGACGCGGCGTCAGCCGCCGACGGTGAACGAGACCGTCTTGCTGGCCACCTTCTTGCCCGACTTGCTGTAGGTCGCGACGCTCACCTTGCATGTGCCCGTCTTGTAGGCGTACACCTTCGAGAGAACGCCCGAGCAGACCTTGGTCGACTTCGACGTCACCTTGTACGACCCACCCGCCGGCTTCTTCATGACAGCCTGCTGCAGCAACGATGCGTAGGTCTTGGTCTTCTTGGCCAGTGACTTGCCGCTCTTCGTCGCCACCTTGTAGTTGGGCTTCGAGAACGTGACCTGGGGGATGGTGATCGTCAGGCCCGTGGTGTCGTCGGCCGTGACGGTGTACTGCAACCCCACGTCCGTGGTGGACCCTGCGGTGCCGTCCGCGGTAGTTCCGTTCACCGTCCTCGAGATTGCCAGCATGTCCTTCGCGATTGACGGCGGCGCCCCGAAGCATGCGATGACCCCCGCAGTGGGAATGAAGACCGTGATGTCGCCGTAGTTCAGCGACGTGCCGTCTGCCCTGTAGTGCGGGCCACCAACATCGATCGACAGCGCCGACCCGGTGCCAGCGTTCTGGGTGGGACAGCGCGTCGTCATCCAGAAGTAGTACGCCGACGAACTCCAGCGCATGCCGCTGAGTACCTTGAAGTCCGTCTCTGACGGACCACCGCTCTCGGAGTAGCGGACCGCGACACGGATCTCGATGTTGTCGGCGCTTGCCTTGTCCCCGTTCGTATTCTTCACCGCCAGCACGCAGTCAGCCGGTCCGGCATTCCCGCAGTCACTGCCGTAGATGTCGCTGTAGAGAATCGGCTTCGTGGTGAGCGTGACGCGGTTCGAGTCATTCGCGTCGATGGTGAAGTTGCTCATGACCCCGTGACCCTGTGCAACCATCGGTGTGGTGCCCGCATCAGGGACGAATGACACCGTGAACTCGGTGTTCAGGTCAGCCGTTGTGAACCGACCCTGGCCACCGTCAGTGCGCGCGTCGTAACGGCCGGCGAGCACGCCGTAGTCGCGGTTGTTCGTGTCGCGGCACACGAGAACCCAGAAATCGCCGTACCGGCCCGGTTCCGTGGCGGGTGTTTCCACGCCGTTGATCTTCACGGTGTACGAGTTGGTGATCGCGACCCCGCTGCGGGAACACGCGACAGGGGCCGCCTTCACGGGGCCGGACGGGGCTAGAACCTGCAGACCGGCGGCGAGAAGACCGAACACGACTGCGAACCGAACTTTCTTCATGGCGAGACCATAACAAGTCCCGACGACGGCACCGAACGGCACTGGTCGGGCCAGGAAAGGCCCCGTCCATTCCGAGCGTTTCGCCTGCCTGTCAGCTCACACGTTCGATGACCGGGGGCGTCCACTGCCCCTCAGTGAACTTTTCGGCAGGACTGTACAAACGGATGAGGAAGTCCAGGGAAGAATCGACTGTCGGAATCCAGTTCGATTCAGGGCAGCCTTCCGGTCGCGAAGGGCCCGAAAAGACGTCGAGGGAACCATCCGAATTGAACGTGATCGGGTCTTTGCTGCGAACCCCGAATCTGCCCGGCTCGTTGGGGATGAGAAATGTCCCTTCGCCATATGCGGTGATTGACCAGAAAGCGTGCGCAGGCGGAAGTTCGCCCGGTTCAAAATGCATCCGGTACGTCTGCGAGCCGTGGGTGACAGCCCCGGAGGAGTCCCCCGTGCTCGTGAGGTACACGGCATCTTCGGGCGGGTT
The DNA here is from genome assembly GCA_041180985.1 of Actinomycetota bacterium. Classification (GTDB taxonomy): domain Bacteria; phylum Actinomycetota; class Acidimicrobiia; order Acidimicrobiales; family Ilumatobacteraceae; genus UBA2093. Next base: position 11,750 of record JBEGQK010000038.1, on the reverse strand, counting down.
TGCACCGATTCCCCAGCGGGCAGTGGCCGCTCTGCTCAGGTAGTCGTTGCCGTAGTACCCGATGCTGCCGTGGCTCATTGTCCAGCAGCCGAATGTGTTTCGTGAATCGGTCAATGAAGCCCCGATCTGCCCGCGCGCTTTGCGTGCTGCACCGGTCAGAGCCGACTGAACCCCGGGCGTCTGTCGTGAGAAGTCGAACTGTTCATGAAAGTCAATGCCAATTTGTCTGAGTCGCAACCGCACGGAACCGTCACTGCCGTGTGCACCTTCGCGAAGCAACAACTCGGAGGCGTATTCGAAGAACTGCGCAGGCGTCAGTGCATCAACCTGGGCTATGGGATCAGAGCCCGGGTTCAATTCCACGAATCGACTGCCGGTCTGCGGAAAAGGTGACCCACCGACAGCCACGAGCGACGTGCCATCAAGGAACGCAATTGCTTCCAAGTTGTCGTCACCGCCGAATGTGTACGTGCGCCCGACGATCCAGGTTGTCGTGGTGGGGCACTCGATGATTGTCTCTGTGCCGGCACGATCACTCGAATTCCAGCCCGGACCAACGAGAAGTGCCTTCACTCCGCGGTCACCTATCGTTCGCGAGCCGACAACTGCGTAAGTGTCTGTCCACATGTCCATCATCTGGAACATGTGATATCGCCCGGCGGACGGGGGGAGAGTGAACACGAGGGGTCCGTGCGACAGGTCCACCCATGCGTTCGAGAACAACGTGTCGACGTTCGGCCTGACAACACTGCGCCATTTGTCGTTGGCAGTTTCGCGAGCGTGCTGGAACTGGTTTGCGGCAGGGTCTTCCCTGTCGATTCTCGTGCGCAGGAAGAGTTGCCTCTTGGTGATGTCCATCAACACGAGCGGATAGAAGTACAGGTAGGCCTCGACGGCTATGTCATCAATTGTGAAATCGTTCATTTCTCGGGAACTTCCGTGAGTACCGGCTCGATTCACCATAACAATACTTATGGTGAGCAGATGACCCTGAACTGGTTCCGTTCTGGTTCAACCTCATGCCCATGGCGTCGGACGTAGGATTGCAACAGTGATGAGTAACTCAGACGGTCGCACTCTCTGGCTGCAGACCGGCCAGACGCTCCTCCGCCGTGGCGGCGCATCATCGGTCAAGCTCCACAGCCTGACCGCCGAGTTGGGATTGACGACCGGCAGCTTCTACCACCACTTCGCGAACATGACGGACTACCTGGAGCAGCTCGCGAGTTTCTACGGAGCCGAACAAGCACGGGCGGTCCTGGACTCGATCAAGAACGAGAATCCCCGCGAGCGACTGCGCGGTCTCGCAGCAGTCGCCCGTCGTGACGACATGACAACGCTCGACGCTGCGATGAGGGACTGGTCGGGCAGCAACCCGGTGGCGGCAGAGTCCGTGCGTCAGGCAGATCAGCTGCTGCTCAGGTTCGTTGAGTCGGCCTTCATGGAGCTTGGCTTCAACCGACGTGATGCGCAGGCACGTGCAATCCTTCTCTACTCGACCGGCGTCGCGCGGGTGTCCCCGCCCTGGAAGCAGAGTCCGAAGATGCTCGATGTCGTCCTCGAGGCGCTCGCACCGACAGGCTGACCGGGGCTCTCAGACCATGTCGGTCGGCTTGAGCGGCAGCCCGAGTGCCACCCGGCCTGCCAGCTCGACCGTGCGGTCCCAGTCGAAGATGACGTGACCTTTCAACACCTCAAGGTCCCGCTGGAACCGCTGGAAAGGTGAGGCCGACATGTAGACGCTGGCTCCGGCGCCCTCGGCGATCGTGTTGACGATCGACCGGGCACCGCGCACGGTTGCTGCGGCGGTCAGGCGCAGCGCCATCCTGCGGTCCAACGGGACCTCCCCGATGCCGGCGTAGGAATTGAGTTCGTCCACTGCCGCATCCCATCGGCTTCGCAGACCGTCAAGGTCACTGATCACCTGTCCGAGGCGAATGTGCGCCGCGCTCTGGTCAATCGCTCGTTCGCCGAAGGAATACGCCAGCACCCTCTGCTCGATGCGCGCGCGGTAGAGCTCCACTGCCGCCTCTGCAGCACCAAGAGCCGGCGCCGACGCGACGAGGGCGAGGACCTGTGGCACCGGCAGAAGACTCATCCCGTCGCCTCCGATCACCTCACCGCCTGTCATCAGGTCCGCACCGCGCAACGTGCGGTGTTCGGGCACGAACACATCATCGAGTACGACGGTGTCGCTCCCGGTGGCCCTCATCCCTGACGTGTGCCAGACATCCTCGACGGATGCGTCGGAGGTCGGCACGAGCACGAATCGCGCAGCCAGCTCGGGCTCCGTTTGGATGGTGCTCACCATGATCCAGTTGCTGTGGTGAACCCCGGTCGCCCACTCCCACCGCCCGGAGACCCGATAACCACCTTCGACGACCTCGACACGGCCGGTCGGTGCGAGTGGTGCAGGGACAAGCGACCACGGATGCTCGGCCGGGAACAGTTCCTCGCGCGCCGCGGCAGGAAACTTTGCCAGCATGAAATTGTGCATGACGAGAAACGAGATCGTCCAGGCTGACGCCACGCAGCCGTGACCGAGCAGTCTCGTCGAGTGAGCGAGCGTGTCGAACCCCATGCCGTGCCCACCGAGTGATGTCGGCACGACCAAACGGAACAGGTCGAGACGCTCGAGGTCATCCATCGTCGCCGGGGGAAGCCTGCGAAGTTGCTCTGCCTCGGCCGCCCTCTCGCCGAGCGCCACCGAGAGGGTCGCACAGCGGTCCAATACCTCGTTGGGTGTCAGCACCATGGAGACAGCATAACAAAAGTTATGTCCCCGTCCGAAAATGAAATAACATGAAAAACGTCGTGAGCAATCGACAGTGACGGGAGAACAGATGAAGCGGGAAGAGCACCTCATCGGCGAGATCTTCGCTTACCGGTACACCGGGGCATTCCCGGATCATGCCCTTCTGATCTGTCACGGCATGGGCGGTCACGGGGGCATCTACGACCCCTTCTGCGCGACGTACGCCGACTCGCATTCCGCCGACGTGTGGAGCATCGACCTGCCCGGCTTCGGCCGGTCGACGAATGCGGGGCGTCGCGGCGAATTCACCGCCACGCAGTGGGTCGAAGCAACCGTCGCAGTTGCGAAGCACATCGTCGAGGTCACGGGACTGCCCGTCATCGTGAAGGGTTCCAGCCTCGGCGTGTTCGCCGCGTCCGCCGCCCTGCTCGCCAGCGATGACATTGATGCCGCGATCCTGATGGGCATGGCCGTTGCGGGGGCGGGCGCTCTCATCCCCGGTCGGCCGGCGCATCCGTTCACGACGGAGGCCGGGCAGCAGATCCTCCGCGAGTACGGCCGCACGGCAGTGGTGAAGATCGACCGACTGGTGGACTTCGACATCGATTACGGGTTCGCAGGCGCGGCAGAGGAAAAGAGGCGCGACCCTTTGAACACGTGGGAGATGGACCTTGCGTCGTTTGCGAGCATCTTCACCTACACGCCCGCAGCACGATGGAGCGACAACATCAAGCCGATTCTGTTCACCGTCGGTGAACTCGATCCGCTCTCGCCACCGGACAGGGTTCGACTCGTTGCTGATCACCTCCCCTGCCCCAACGAGGTCTACGTCCATCCCCAGGGTGTGCACCAGCTGATGCTGTTCCACACCACCGAGTACTGCGCGGTGGTCCGCGATTTCGTGGAGCGATCGCTCTGGGGGACGGGACACAGCGGCACCCACAACGAACTTCGCGTCACCACCACGGCGCACACACAACCAAGCAACGAGGAGCATCCATGACCCAACCGAACGGTCTCCACCACCTGGCCGTGATGACGAAGGACATCAAGGCACAGATCGAGTTCTTCACCCAGGTGCTCGGCCTGCCGTTGGTCGCGCTCTACGACATGCATGGTGTGGACGGTGCGTGGCACGGATTCGTGCGCCTGAACGACACCAGCCACATCGCCTTCTGCCAGATTCCCGGCGTCGAGTCAGTACCGTCCACCATCGGCCTGACCCACGCCGGACTCGGGTCGGGAATCAGCGCACCGGGAACGATGCAACACATCGCCTTTGACGTGGCCAGTGAGGACGACCTGCTGGCCATGCGGGACAGGCTTCGCACGAACGGTGTCGTCGTCTTCGGCCCGATCGACCATGGCTTCTGCAAGTCGCTGTACTTCGCAGGACCCGAGCAGCTCACGCTCGAGGTCGCGTACTCGGCCCAACCGATCAGTGCGGACTCATGGATCGACCCTGCGGTCGTGGCGTCTTCCGGCATCAGCCCCGAGGAACTCGACCGCTACCGCTCTCCCGCCGCGTTCGAACGGCCGTCGGAGCCGGTCCCGCAACCCGCGATCGATCCATCGCGCCCGCACATGCCGTACCCACCGGAACAGTACGCAGTCATGGTGAGCGTCCCCGACGACGTCATCACTGCCGCCGGCAGCCACCCGGAGCCTCCGGTGAAGACATCTGCCCAGGCGCCGGAGAAGTCGTCGTGACCGCCACCCGCGGTCGCGGGGACATCGACCTGGCGTCACTTGCGTTCTGGGAGCGTCCGCTCGCGGCGCGGGCAGATGCCCTGCGTCACCTTCGCGAACACGAACCAATCGCCTTCTTCGAGGAACCACCGTCGCCACTTCCGATGTTCCCCCAAGGACCGGGCTTCTTTGCGCTCACCCGATACGCCGACATCGTGGAGGCAAGCAAGCGACCCGATCTCTTCTGCTCCGGTGAGGGCACCACCATCCGCGACCAGCCTCAGCCCGTGCGCGAACTCTTCGGATCGATCGTCAATCTCGACGACCCGCGCCACGCGCGGATGCGCCGAATCGTCGCCCACGGCTTCACCCCCAAGGCGCTCGAACGCCTGGTGGGGCAGCTCGGCCGGCAAGCCCGAGAGGTGGTGGACGACATCGCCGACAAGGGTGAGATCGATTTCGTGGAGGAAGTCGCCGCTCCACTCCCGCTCCGGGTCATTCTCGACATGATGGGCATCCCACGCAGCGAGGAGTCCTTCGTGCTGGAGCGCAGCAACATCATGGCCGGATCCTCAGATCCCGAGTACGTCGACCAGGGTGATCCGATGGGTGTCGTTACGGCGGTGCTCGGAGCTGCCAATGACATGCTCCAACTCGTCGGTTCGCTCGCCGAACATCGCCGAGCGAACCCGCAGGACGATCTCATCACAGCACTCGTCAACGCAAATGTCGACGGTGAGTCGCTCACGACCGAGGAGATTGCCTCGTTCTTCATCCTCCTCGTTGCCGCCGGCAACGAGACGACCCGTACCGCGCTCGCCCATGCGATGCTGGAACTCAGCCGGCACGACGACCAGCGGGCACTCCTCCTCCAGGACGTCGATGGGATGCTCCCCACGGCTGTCGAGGAGATCGTCCGGTACTCCTCACCGGTCATCCACTTTCGACGGACCGTCACCCAGGACGGCGTGAGGCTCGGCGAGCAGACGTTCAAGACCGGCGACAAGGTCGTCCTGTACTACGGAGCCGCGAACAGGGACCCCGAGGTGTTCGCCGACCCGGACCGGTTCGACATCACTCGTCACCCGAACCCGCACATCGGGTACGGCGGACCGGGGCCACATTTCTGTCTTGGTGCGCATCTCGCACGGCGCGAGCTCACCGCAATGCTCCGTGAGCTCTTCACGCGACTGCCCGACATGAGGGTGACCGGCGAGCCTGATCGCCTCCGTTCCGACTTCGTCAACGGGATCAAGCACCTCAATGTCACCTTCACACCTCGAGGATCCCGATGATCACCCAGCATCACGCCGAGTCGGTGATGAATGCGTTCGGTGCGGCATTCGAGACCGGCGACATCGCGGCGCTGGAATTGCTCTACGCCCCCGGTGCAGTGGTCTGGCACAACCACGACAACATCGAGACAGCGGCACGAGACAATCTCCTCATGCTCGGCTGGATCGTGGAGCACACGGCGAGCCGTTCCTACCAGGCGGTGCGGCGCTGGTTCGACGTCGACACCGTCATTGAGCAGCACATCGTTGTCATGACCACCCACAACGGGGAGGAGATCCGCAGTTCTGCGTGCCTGATCGTTCAATTCGACGGTGACCGCATTTCGCGCATCGAGGAGTACATCGACCCCGCCCCGTTCGCCCGTCTCGCTGCGGGCTGACCCTTCTGCACATTCTGGAACCCTCGTGTCCGGAGTGCACGACCGGACACGCAGCCAGAGCCCGGGAAATGCAGAAGGCCCGGACCAATGGTCCGGGCCTTCGAATTGGTGGCGGGGACAGGATTTGAACCTGTGACCTTCGGGTTATGAGCCCGACGAGCTACCGGGCTGCTCCACCCCGCGTCGTTGTAGTCGAGCAACTACGGTACAAGCACTGCCCCGCAGCCACAACCCCGACATCGCTCACCATGGCCTTCCTCAGACGAAAGAACCAGACTCCGGACCCGGTCCTCTCGGCGATTGACGACCTCATGGCGTTCTCGGCGCAGGCACTCGAGGTGAACCGCGAGGAAGCCCGGGTCTCGTCGGAACGGCTGGCGATGCTCGAGGAACTGGTGGCGACGTACGGCGCCGCCCTCGAGGCGGAGAAGGCCGCGAACAGCGCCACCGCCGACCGCCTGAACCTCATCGAACAGAGACTCGTGAGCATGGGCAACGAGTTGTCCCACCAGCTGCACGAGATGGGCAACGAGATCGAGAAGCTCAGCCAGAACACCGGCGAAGGTGCTCCGGCAGAGATCCTCGACGCACTGCGCGCCACCCAGACGAAGCTCGCGCAGGAACAGGCGCGCTACGAGATCGCGTTCAGGCAGGACCTCGCGGCACTCGCCGACCAGTTGCGCCGCAGCCGTTGACCGGCTTCTTCGTCTTCCGCTCTCTCAGCCGTTGATCGACTGCAGGGCCTTCTTCACCAGCGCCCGCGCCTCCGCCTGCTTCGTCTGGTACGTCGTGAAGTCCGGGGGGTTCTGCGAGAGGGCCGCATCAGCGTCGGCGAACAACTGCTCGGCACGAGCCAACAGTTGTGCCGGCGTCTCGGCGGAGGTGGGCTGTGTCGTCACCGTTGATCCGGTGGCGTCAGTACTCGGCGGGGACGTCACCGTCGTACCGCCCACACGGTCACCCAGGTCTGCATTGAACCCGGGGAACAGCTTGCCGATCGCGTCGGTCAGGCTGTCGCCGATGACGGCACGGCCGTTGTACGACGCAAGAACCTTGCGCACGAAGACCTGCTTCGAGTCGTTGCCGTCGGGCAGCACGAACATCGGCCGCAGGTAGATGAGACCCTTCGCGACCGAGACGATCTGCAGGTCGCCGAAGGTGACGCGCGAACCGCGCTGGTCGAGCGGCGTGATGACCTGCGAGATGGTGGGTTCGCTCTCGAACTCTGACGCGATGGTCGCCGGGCCGGGCGGCAACGGCGAGGTCATCTCGTACACCTTCATCTTGCCGTACGTCTTCGGGTCGCTCGAGACCACCATGAAGCTGCGCAGTTCCTTGCGGCTGTCGTCGGACGAGAACGGAACGAACGGACGCAGCATCGAGAACTCACCCACGTCGGTGCCGTCGTTCGGTGCGTGGAAGATCGTGTAGTACGGCGTGAACCGGTCCTCGGTGGGGTCGGCCGCATTGATCGAGTCGACGCCCGGCGTGATCCCGCTCGACGTCCCGAATGACGCGGACGACGTCACGGACTCGGGCGACGTGGCCGGTGCCTGTGCGATGCTCCACGCGGCGTCACGGTTGAAGAACAGCGTGGCATCGTCGAACTGGTACCGACCGAACAGGTTCGTCTGCACGCGGAAGAGGTCCTCCGGGTAGCGGAAGTGCGCCGCCAGTTGCGGGTCCACTTCCGATCCCTTCTTGAAGAGGTCGGGGAAGGCCTTCTTCCACATCCTCGCGATGGGGTCCTTCGAGTCCATGATGTAGAAGGTGGTCTCGCCGGTGTAGGCGTCCACGACGGCCTTCACGCTGTTGCGCACGTAGTTGAAGGAGTGATTGAGCCCGCTCCCCTCCGTCAGCTGCGAGGTGTTCGCCATCTCCGCGTACGGGTACTTGTCGGTGGTGGTGAACGCGTCGATGACCCACTTGATGTCGCCGTTGACGACCACCGGGTACGGATCCCCGTCGTAGTGCAGGAACGGTGCGATCTTCTGCACGCGCGCCCGCACGTCGCGCACCCACAGAAAGCGCGAGTTGTCGTCGACTAGGCGCGAGCCGAACAGGTTGAACTCTCCGAAGTTCACGGCAAGCGCGATCTTGCGCATCGCGCTGTTGACCCGTATGCCCGAGTCAGCGGAGAACGACGTCTCCGTCGCGCCCGCGCACGCCTGTTCCTTCTGGTTCGTCTTGACCACTGCGTAGCCGTCCAGACCGTCACCGAAATAGATCTGGGGGCGCTTCACGCCGAGGTCGATGTAGCTGGGGCGGCCGTCGCTGGTGGCGACACTCGCAGGAGCGGCGATGACACCGCAACCGTGCGTGTAGATGAGGTGTTGCGACACCCATGTCTTGTTCGGCAGGCCGGCGGGATTCAACTCGCGCGCTGCGACGAGCACCTGCTGCGTGCGGCCGTCGATCGAGTACCTGTCCACGTCGAGATCGTTGACGCCGTAGAACGAGGTGAGGCCCTGGTCGAGCGAGAAGCGGTCGCGCATCTGCGTGGGGTCCAGCTGGCGTACGTCGCGCAACGGCGCGTCGTCTGCCTGCACGTCGGACGCCGAGATGTTGGAGTAGGAGACGGAGACGCGCTCCACCTTGTCGAGACCCATTGCGGCCTTCGTGGCCTCGATGTTCCGACGGATGTACGGGAGTTCGCGGGTGCTGACATTCGGCTGCACCACGAACCGCTGCACGAGCGCCGGGTAGATGCTGCCGGCGACGATGGCCACGACCACCCAGAGCCCGACGCCGAGAACCGGCAGTCGCCACCCGCGCTGGCGCACGTTCCACAGCAGCAGCAACGTGACGGCAAACGAGACGAGGATCATCAGGTTCGTGGCGGGCAGCTGGGCGTTCACGTCGGTGTAGAGCGCGCCGCGCACGACCCCGCGTTGCGAGCCGGTGAGTTCGTAGCGCGACAGCCAGTAGTTGGCGGCGCGCAGCAACGTCCCCCCGGCGATGAGCACGGAGATGTGCACCTTCGCCTGCGGGGTCACGCGCTGCACTCGGTCCTGCGGACGGATGCTGCCGTTCACGAAGTGGAACGCAATGGAGATGAGCGTGACGAGGACCAACGCACCGAATGCCCAGCTGACGACGAACTGTGCGAACGGCAGGCGGAAGACGTAGAACCCGACGTTCGCCTTGAACTGCGGGTCGCCCACGGAGAACGCCTGGCGGTTGCGGAACATCATCCACTGTTCCCACTGCCCCGACGCGGGCAGACCGAGCATGAGACCGATCAACAACGCGACGGCGGTGCGCAGCTTGCCCCTGTGACGCGCGGTCGCCTCGCGGAACTTCAGGACCGCGAGGTCCTCCGGCGTGTTCGGCAGCGTCAGCGGCGCGAGACGGTCGGCCAGCATGAGGTTGACCCACAGGAACACCGCGCAGCCGACAGTGAAGATCGCGGCGAGTTCCACCTTGCTGCGCAGGATCCCCCAGTAGACGTCGGAACGACCGACACTGTCGAACCACAGCAGGTTCACGAAGAACGACGAGAGCCCGCGCGCGCTGAACAGCAGCACCAGGACGATCGCGATGACCGACGAGACGAGGAGACGGCCCTTGCTCGGGCGCCTGAACGTCAACTTCGGGAAGTTCGGCGGTCCTGGACGACGGGGGGGAACGTCATTGGGGTTGCTCACGCCCGCGAACGCTAGTGCGTTGCGGGACCGATGAGGCAGCGACAGCCGGCATGGGCCATCGGGTGCGCATGACCCGTCGGGAATTCCTTGCCCTTCGTGACCGATCCGGCGAGCGAGTTGTCGGCACAGTCGCCGCAGCACGGGGAATCACTGTCAACCATCCACACGATGTCCGCGGTGGGCTCGAGAGAGACAAAAGCACCGATGTTGAACGCTGCACACACCACGTCGTCGACGTGCTCGTCGATGCCGGTCATCTTCCACTTGCGGTAGACGTCGCGCATCAGGCTGGCGAGGATGCCCCTGTCGCCCTCTGCCTCGCCGATGGCGATGCGGGTGTCCTCGCGGAACATCGCGACGAGACCGTCGGCGATCGCCTTCACGACTGCCGCGTTCACGACCTTCTGTGTGACCCTCTTCGAGGTTCCGCGCGCATCCTTCATGGACTTCGCACCGGCTCCTGCCGCGGCCATGGAGTCCTCGGCGATTGCCGCCGCGTAACGCTGCGCCTGCTCCTCGATGGTGCCGATGATGGCGTCCATCTCGAGCGAGGAACGCTTCCCGCGCAGGTGCTCGAGGACGTTGTTCTGCTCGTCGGCGAGAACGCGCTTGAACTTGCGGGCGACGTTCGGCACGGTCGGTGCGATCGCCTCGTTCCGGGCCGCGAAGCGAGCCGGGTCGACGACCGCCTCGATCGCCTTCGGCGCCTTTGCCTTCGCCGGCGCGGGCTTGTCCGCCTTCTTTGCCTTGGTCGCCTTCGGCTCCGCCGGCTTCGGCTTGTCGGCCTTCTCGGTGGTGGCCGTGGCGACTGTCTGCGTGCTGCCGGCGCGGAGCTTCGCGAAGATGTCGTCGACGGAGTGGTCGGCCTTCGCATCCTTCTTCGGCTTGTCGTTCACGGGGTGGTCGACGACCGGCGCAACGGGGGCCGACTCGGCTTCCTTCACCTCGGGGGCGATCTCGGGAACCGGCGAGTTGCGTCGGCCGAACAACGACACGACGTTCGTCGCTGTTGGCTCTTCCTCGGGCTCGATCACCTCGGCTTCGGGCGTGTCGACAGTTTCCTCTTCCGCAACTTCGACAATCTCGACGACGTCGACGTCCTCGATGACCTCGGTCTCGACGACGTCAACGGCTTCTTCCTCGTCGACCGTCGCGAGTTCCTCCGCGGTCGGTTCGAAGATCTCCTCCAGCGACATGTCGATGACGGTGCTGCCTGTCCTCACGATCTCCTCGGCATGCTGCACGGCAGCGGCGACCTCAGTCTGCACCTCCTGGTCGTACGCGGTGACCGAAGGGTGGTGCGGGTTGACGATGGGGATCGGACCGGTGGTGGGTGCCAGATTCACCAGTGTTTCCGGCTCGTCGTGGGCATCGTGCAGTTCGTTGAGCACGCTCTCGGACGCGATGCGTGCGCGCTCGAACGCATTCATGAGGCGGTCACGCCCGTGCAGCAACTGCTCGATCTGTGCGCGTGCCGCGTCGCGGCGGCGCGAGAGTTCGGAGAGCACCTTCTCGCGGTACTCACGTGCCTCGTTCACCATGTCGCGACCCTGTTGCTTGGCCATCTCGACTTCTGCGTTCGCATCCGACTGTGCGTCGTCGTGGATGCGCTGCGCCTCGAGCATCGCCGACTCACGGATGCGTGTTGCGTCGTCGGCGGCATCCTTCACGAGTCGCGTCGCGGACTCCTCTGCACGCTCGCGGATCTGCGTGCTGGCGTCACGGGCGGTGGAGAGCACCCGAGCAGCTTCCTCGCCGAGGAGGGTGGTGACGGTCTCTTCGTCAAGTCGTCCGGGGCCGGACATGCCGCGGGTCTGCATGGCACGCAGTTCGCTCTCCAGGAAGCGCTCGCGCTCCTGCAGACGGGCCAATTCGGCCGCCACCATGCGCAGGAAATCGCGAACCTCGCCCTGGTCATACCCCCGACGGGAGACCGGGAACGACGCTGCGCCCACCGCGGACGGCGACGAGGGGTCGGGTCGAG
>JBEGQK010000037.1:0-3766 GCA_041180985.1 Actinomycetota bacterium | reverse complement strand
ACCGCCGAACGAGTGATGGAGGTGGCCCGTGGGTGAGACAACCGGCTTTCTGAAGTGGAACCGCCAGGGGCCGACGCGCCGCCCGGTGGAGCTGAGGCTGAAGGACTGGAAGGAGGTGTACGAACCGTTCGCGGTCGACAACCTCCAGACGCAGGCCGGTCGCTGCATGGACTGCGGCATCCCGTTCTGCAACAACGGCTGCCCGCTCGGCAACCTCATCCCGGACTGGAACGACCTCGTCTACCGCAACCACTGGCAGGACGCGATCGAGCGTCTGCATGCCACGAACAACTTCCCCGAGTTCACGGGCCGTCTGTGCCCGGCACCGTGCGAGTCCGCATGTGTCGTCGGCATCAACCAGGACCCGGTGTCGATCAAGCAGGTCGAGGTCACGATCATCGATCACGCCTTCGAGAACGGTTGGGTCGTGCCGCAGGTGCCGGCAACGAAGACGGGGAAGCGGGTTGCGGTCATCGGCAGCGGCCCGGCCGGACTCGCCGCCGCGCAGCAGTTGACGCGCGCGGGTCACGACGTCGTCGTGCTCGAGCGGGCCGACCGCATCGGCGGCCTCCTGCGCTACGGCATCCCCGAGTTCAAGATGGAGAAGCGTCACATCGACCGACGCATCGAGCAGATGAAGGCGGAGGGCACGGAGTTCCGCACCGGCGCCGACGTCGGCGGTGCGGTGGACATTGACGTGCTGCGCGCGAGCGTCGATGCACTCGTGCTTGCCTGCGGTGCGACCGCGTGGCGCGACCTGAACGTGCCGGGTCGGGAGCTGAAGGGCATCCACCAGGCGATGGAGTACCTGCCCATCGCGAACAAGGTCCAGGAAGGTGACTTCTCCGAGCCGTCGATCAACGCGAAGGGAAAGAGCGTGGTCATCATCGGCGGTGGCGACACCGGCGCCGACTGTCTCGGCACGGCGCTGCGCCAGGGCGCGAAGGAAGTGTTCCAGCTGGAGATCATGCCGAGGCCGCCGGAGGCGCGCGCCGCCGGCAACCCCTGGCCGCAGTACTCGATGATCTACCGCGTGTCATCCGCGCACGAGGAGGGCGGCGAGCGCGTGTACAGCGTGAACACCGAACGCTTCGTCGACGACGGCAACGGCAACGTGCGCGCGCTGCTCGTGCACGAGGTGCAGATGGTGAACGGCAAGTTCGAGAAGATCGAGGGAACCGACCGCGAGATCGCGGCCGACCTCGTGTTCCTCGCGATGGGGTTCGTCGGGCCGGAGAAGGGTTCGTGGCTCGACCAGCTCGGCGTCGCATTCGACGAGCGCGGCAACGTCGCGCGTGACGCGAACTACCAGACGAACGTCCCCGGGGTGTTCGTCGCAGGTGACATGGGCCGTGGACAGAGCCTCATCGTGTGGGCCATCGCGGAGGGTCGTTCCTGTGCGGCCGGAGTCGACAACCACCTGATGGGTGCTTCGTCACTCCCGAGCCCCATCGCACCGACTGCCAGACCGTTGGTGTGACGCCGGTGCGCCACCATCGGCGCACCTCCAGCAACTACCGTTGCATCCCGTGCACACTGTTATGCGACGCCGCCTGGCCAGTTCGTTCGGCGCGCTCGTCTGCGTGGCACTCGCCGTGCCGTCGCTTGCGTCATGCGGAGGGGACACGCTCGGGGTGGCCACGACAGTCGTCGGGGTGACACCCACCGCGTTCGCCACCATCCCGCCGGTCGCCAGCACCCTGCCGGGCACCACGACCACGCTGCCCGCCAACGCCGTGGGGTCCGAGACCACCTACACGATCCTTCCCGGTGATTCGCCCATCTCGGTCGCCACCAAGTTCGGCATCACGGTCAGCCTCCTGCTCTCGTACAACGCGATCCTCGTGCCCTCGGACTTCCCGTACCCGGGCAAGACGCTGCGCATCCCCGCCAACGCCACCCAACCGGTGGACAGCGGAACGACTCAGACCCCGGGCGCGGGCAGCACCGCCGCTCCGACGGGGCCCGTGGGCCCGGGCTGCGGTACGCGTCCCGCGGGCACGTACGAGATCCAGTCGGGCGACTCCATGTGGGCCATCACGAAGAAGTTCTGCATCACGGAGACGCAACTGCGCGCGGCGAACGAGTGGGCCACCGGGCCCGTCACGTTCCTCATCGGCGACAAGATCAACATCCCCGCAGCCAACGGCTGATCGGTCAGTGCGACGTGTCGTTCTTGCGCGACGCGTGGCGGTCGATCGCCAGGGAGACCAATTCGTCGATGAGCCCGGGGTAGGAGAGTCCTGACGCCTGCCACATCTTCGGGTACATCGAGATCGGCGTGAAACCGGGGATCGTGTTGATCTCGTTGCACAGGAAACCGCGGCCGTTCTCCTCGAAGAAGAAGTCGACACGCGCCATGCCCTCGCACCGCAGCGTCCGGTACGCGCGCAACGCGAGGTCCCGCACTTCTTCTGTCTGCCCGTCCGTGAGGTGCGCCGGAACGGTGAGCGTGGCCGCGTCGTCCTCGTACTTGTCCTCGTAGTCGTAGAAGTCCTTGCTGGGTGTGATCTCGCCGGGGAGGGACGCGCGCGGTGCGCGGTTCCCGAGGACCGAGACCTCGATCTCCCGGGCCCTGACCGTCTCCTCGATGATGATCCAGTTGTCGTACTTCGAGGCGAGCGTCACTGCTCCGACGACCGCGTCGAGGGTGTCTGCGTGCGACACGCCGACTGATGACCCCATGTTCGCCGGCTTCACGAAGACGTCGCCGCCGAGTTCACGGAGCGCCACCGCGAGCGCATCGCGTGTGCAGTCGCCCGCGTGCATCGTGCGGTGGTTCGCCTGGGGGATACCGGCCTGCGCAAAGAGCTGCTTGGCGATTCCCTTGTCCATTGCGATGGCACTCGACAGGACCCCGCTGCCCGCGTACGGGACGCCCATCAACTCGAGCATCCCCTGCACGGTGCCGTCCTCACCGAGGGGCCCGTGCAGCATCGGCAGGACGACGATGTTCTCGTCACCGGGCCGGACGATTGTGGACGGTTCGATCGCCGGTCCGTCAACGGTCAACCGCTCGGGGATGTCCCTGTGGGCGGGGCCGGTGAACGTGAGACCGTCGGGCCTGTGCCACGAGCCGGCACGAGAGATCCCCACGCCGACGATGTCGTACTTCCGGGGATCGGCTGCGCGCATCACGTGCGAGGCGGTGACGCAACTGACATCGTGCTCGGCGGACTGGCCACCGAACAGGATGATGAGCGTCGTGCGGGGGCCGTTCATTCCCTTCGACGGTACTCGCCGCTAGGGTCGGCGCATGCGCATCACGGCCCTCGACGTGGCGACCTGTGCCGGCGGAACGTTGGTCGGGGAAGATGCGGTGGCGCACGGGATCTCGTTCGACACGCGCACGCTGGAACCGGGCCAGGCGTTCGTCGCGGTCGTCGGCGATCGCGACGGGAACGACTACCTCTCCGCAGCGCAGGACGGCGGGGCGGCTTTCGCCGTTGTGTCGCGTGGTCGTTCGATCAAGGGCCTTCCGTGCGTGGAGGTCGACGACACATCGGCCGCGATGACGGCCATCGGCCGGTGGAGCCGTTCCCGGCTCGACACCAACGCGGCCGGTCGTGTCATCGGGGTCACCGGTTCTGCCGGAAAGACCTCGACAAAGGACTTCATCCTCGCGGTGCTGCGTTCGTCCTTTCGTCATGCGCACGGCGCGTTCAAGTCGTTCAACAACGACATGGGTGTCCCCGTGACCATGGCCAACGCGCCTGACGAGTGCGACGCGATCGTGCTGGAGATGGGCATGCGCGGGCTCGGGGAG
>JBEGQK010000036.1:0-6765 GCA_041180985.1 Actinomycetota bacterium | reverse complement strand
CAGTACCTCCACGCGCGCGAGACCATCCAGCGACTGATCGAATTCGGGTGCGTGCCGATCGTCAACGAGAACGACGCCATCGCCAACAACGAGATCAGGTACGGCGACAACGACCACATGTCGGCACTCCTGTCACACCTCGTGTCCGCCGACATGCTCGTTCTGCTCACCGACACCGACGGTCTCTACACGGACAACCCGCGCACGAACCCCGGAGCGGAGCGCGTGGCGGTGGTGCATGCCGATGACCCGCTGCTCAGCGTCACGGCGACCGCCCACGGCTCGGACAGGGGCAGCGGCGGCATGGCCTCGAAGCTCGCGTCCGCCCGCATCGCTTCCTGGTCGGGCGTCACCGCGGTGATCGCTTCGGCCACGCACGAAGGAGCAGTTCTCGCGGCGGTGAACGGCGACGAAGGGATGGGCACCCGCTTCGAACCCCATGACAGGCACCTGTCCGCCCGCAAGCTCTGGATCGCGTTCGCCGCCGAGGTGGAGGGTTCCGTCACGGTGGACGAGGGTGCCCGCGCTGCCCTGCAGGAACGCGGCACGTCGCTCCTCCCCGCCGGTGTCGTGTCGTGCCGCGGCAGTTTCGACGAGGGTGCGACCATCGAGGTCCTGACCGCGGACGGCGATGTCATAGCCCGTGGCATGACACTGATGAGCAGCGACCAGGTGACGATGTCCATGGGGAAGCGGTCCGCAGACCTCCCTGAGAACCTGCCGACGATGCTCGTGCACCGCGACGACCTGGTGGTCCTCTCCTAGAGCTCGGTGCTGACGTCCGACGAGCGGCGCGGCAACAGCGACTTGAGGTCGTGCATCTCGGGGACCCGCACCACGTAGAGGCCGACGACGTAGGTGACGAGACCTGCGCCGATGCAGAGGAAAAGTTCTGCCAGTTGCGTGAAACCGGACCGTGCCTGCAACGCCCACTGGATGGACCACACGACGAGACCCATGCACGCCGAGACCGAGACCGTCTTCCACGCGATCGAGAGGAGCCGCACCCAGTCGATCGCCCCGTGCCGGGTGTGCAGCAGCCACAGCACGAGCACCGACGACACCATGTACGCGAGCCCGAACGCGAGGCCGAGCCCGAAAACGCCGTGCCGGTCGACGAGCACCACCGCGAACACGATGTTGAGGACGTTCTCGAACAGGTTGATGAGGAACGGCGTCTTCGTGTCCTCATGGGCGTAGAAACCCCGCAGGGCGAAGATGTAGATGGAGAACCCGACGAGCCCGACGGACAGGCCGGCGAGTGCGCGCGCCGTGTTCGCGGATGCATACGAGCTGAAGTGACCGTGCTCGAGCAGCGTCACGATGATGGGCCGCGAGAGAACCACCATCGCCACCGAAGACGGCACGGTGAGGATGAGGATCCACCGCACGCCGGAGGTCGTCCACTGGCGGAAGCCGGCCGTGTCGGCCGACCGGACGCGGCGCACGAGTTCGGGGACGAACGTCGTGGCGATGGAAATGGCCAGCAGGCCGTGCGGCAGGAGGAAGAACGTGTACGCCTTCGAGTAGGCATCCTGGTTGCCGCTGCCCGGCCTGGCGAGGTTCTTCACGACGATGAGGGCGACTTGGTTCGTGACGACGTACCCGAACGTCCACGTGGAGAGGCTCACCATGGTGCGGACGGCGGGATGGCCGAAGTTCGGCCTGAACCGGAAAGGGATCTCCGCGCGTCGGATGGCGGGGATGAGCACGAGTCCCATTGCCATCACGCCGCCGGTGGCCGACATCGTGAACAGCCAGAAGAATTTCGGGTCGTTGAAGATGTCCTGGAGCTTCGGGGTGCCGAGGCGCCCGAACGGGATCAGGACGAGCAACGTGATCGTGACGACATTCGAGAGGGCAGGTGCCCATGCCGCGGCGAAGAAGCGCCGACGTGAGTTGAGGAGCGCCGACCCGATGGCCGTGAGACCGTAGAAGAAGATCTGCACGAGGAAGACGCGCGACATCATGGTGCCTGCCCGGCGGAAGGTCACAGGGTTGACGGCCGGGCTCGGGTGCAGCGAGAACACCCGGAAGATGAGGGGCGCCGCAAGAACGGCAGCAACCGTCGCCAGCGCCAGGACGATGAGTGACGCGGAGACCACCGCATCAGTTGCGTCTTGGTCGTCGTCCTCGGCGAACCGCGTGAACAGGGGCACCAGGCTTGCCGCCAGCAACCCGCCGACGAGCAGTTCGTAGATCGAGTTCGGCGAGTTGTTGGCACCGTCGAATGCGTCCGCGAGCGCGGTCTGGCCGATGATGACGCCGAAGACGACCACGCGCAGAAGTCCGGTCAACCGGGACACGGCCGTGCCTATGGCAACGATCACCGTGTCCTTGAACATTCCCCGATTGTAAAGGCGCAGCGGATAATCGGGGGCAACCGTTCGTCATGCGACCCGAAACGCTGTTCCAATGCCCTCGTTCCGAGTCCCCCCAACTAGGTTGAGTGACTTATGGGCAATCGCTTTGAATCCGTACAGCAAGTCCGGGATGGACTGAAGAATGTCAACTATCTCGCCGATGAGGGCATCGCAGGTGTTGCATTCCTCGCCGACCGCCTCGGCAAGCCGATCCTCGTGGAGGGTCCGGCCGGCACGGGCAAGACCCAGCTCGCGAAGTCGGTTGCCGAACTCACCGGTGCGCGCCTCATCCGACTGCAGTGCTACGAGGGCCTCGACGAGTCGAAGGCGCTCTACGAGTGGAACTACAAGAAGCAGCTGCTGCGCATCCAGGCCGACAAGGGCTCGGAATCATGGAGCGAGATCCACGACGACATCTTCGGGAACGAGTTCCTGCTGACCCGACCGCTGCTCGAGGCCATCACGGCCGAGGAGCCGGTCGTGCTGCTGATCGACGAGGTGGACCGCGTCGAGGTGGAGACAGAGGCGCTGTTGCTCGAGATCCTCTCCGAGTACCAGGTGTCCATCCCCGAGCTCGGCACGATCACGGCCAAGCAGATCCCGATGGTGTTCCTCACGTCGAACAACACGCGCGAACTGTCCGAGGCGCTCAAGCGTCGCTGCCTGTTCCTGCACGTTGATTACCCGCAGATGGACCGCGAGAAGGAGATCGTCCTCACGAAGGTGGAGGGAATCACCGAGGCCCTCGCCGACCAGATCGCCCGCATCGTGCGCAGCATCCGCCAGCTCGACCTCAAAAAGGCGCCGTCGGTGTCGGAGACCCTCGACTGGGCCCGCACGCTCGTGCTCCTCGGCATCCAGAACATCGACGCGGAGAAGGCCAAGGAGACCCTGCACGTCCTGCTGAAGTACCAGACGGACATCGCAAAGGCCGCCAAGGAACTGTCGAACGACTGACCACCCGGCCCGACCATGCTCGATCTGCTCTCCGGCTTCATCGTCGAACTCCGCAATGCGGGGCTGCCCGTCAGCCTCACGGAGAACCTCGACGCCATGGAAGCGATCATGCACATCCCGCTGGAGGACCGCGAGGCGTTCAAGTACGCGCTCGGCGCCACTCTGGTGAAGAACCACGCCCACTGGCGGTCCTTCGAGACCGTCTTCGAGGTCTACTTCAGCCTGCGCGGCCCCGAGTACAACATCGCCGAGGGTGCCGAGGGCAACGCCGACATGGACGAGTTCATGCGCCAGATGCAGCAGTTGCAGGGCCAGGGCGAGGGCAAGGGCGGCGGCTCGATGGACGGCCTCACGCCCGAGGAGCTCATGCAGATCCTCATGAACGCGTTGATGAACGGTGACCAGGCCATGATGCGCGCTCTCGCCAAGCAGGCGGTGCAGCGCTTCGCCGGAATGGAACCCGGCCGCCCCGTCGGTGGCACCTATTACCTCTACCGCACGCTCCGCAACCTGGACCTCGACGGGATGATGGACAAGCTGATGGAGCAGAGCCGCCAGCAGGTGGGCGGCGAGCTCACGAACCTCGAGGAGCGCCTCGAGCGCGACGAGTACCAGGACCGCATCGAGAAGTTCAAGCAAGAAGTCGAGGCAGAGATCCGGCGCCGTCTGGTGGCCGACCGGGGTGCCGAGGCGATGGCAAAGACATTGCGCAAGCCGCTGCCCGAGGACGTCGAGTTCATGCACGCAAGCCGTGACGAGATGGCGCACCTGAAGAAGGCCCTGCAGCCGCTCACACGCAAGCTCGCCGCGCGTCTCGCGCGCAAGCGCCGCCACGGCCGCAAGGGCCCGCTCGACTTCCGCAACACCGTCCGCCACAGCCTGGCGTACGGCGGCGTGCCGGCCGAGCCGAAGTTCAAGTACCCGCGCCCGGCAAAACCCGAACTGATCGTCGTGGCCGACATCTCCGGCTCGGTGGCTGCGTTCGCGCGCTTCACGCTGATGCTCGTCTACGCGATCTCGAACCAGTTCTCGAAGGTGCGCGCGTTCGTGTTCATCGACGGCATCGACGAGGTCACCGACTACTTCAAGAAGACCGAGGACATCTCCGAGGCGATCCACCGCATAAACACCGAGGCCGACGTCATCTGGGTGGACGGTCACAGTGACTACGGCCACGCGTTCGAGGTGTTCTGGGACAAGTGGGGCAACGAGATCAACCCGAAGTCCACGATCATGCTCCTCGGCGATGCGCGCAACAACTACCACGCATCGCAGGCCTGGGTCATCAAGGAGATGCGCCAGAAGGCCCGCAAGGTCTACTGGCTGAACCCCGAACCGAAGTCCTACTGGGACACCGGCGATTCCATCGTGGGCGAGTACGGCACGCACACCGACGGCGTGTTCGAGTGCCGCAACCTGCGTCAACTGGAAGCCTTCGTCGAGAAACTGGTCTGACCGGCGTGACCGACACGCGGTTGATCCTCGTTCGCCACGGCGAGTCGCACGGCAACGCTCAGAAGTTCATCGCGGGTCTCCGCACGTGCACCGGACTGACGGACCACGGCAGGTGGCAGGCCGAGCGTCTCCGTGACCGCCTCCTCGACTCGAACGAGGTCATCCCGACCGCGCTCTACAGCAGTTCGTACCCGAGGGCCCTCGAGACCGCGCGGATCATCGCACCGGCTCTCGGCAGCCTGCCGGTCACGGTGGACGCGGGATGGGGCGAGCACGACCCCGGTCCGGACTGCGACGGTCTCACGTACATCGAGTTCGTCGAGCGATTCGGCCAGCCGAACTGGGACGGAGACCCGTTCGACGTGACCTACCCGGGCGGCGAGACGAAGGCCGACTTCTACGACCGCATCATGGACACCCTGCGCCGCACCGTCACCGAGAACGCCGGGGGCACGGTGGTGGTGGCGTGCCACGGCGGAGTGGTCGACGTGATGATGCGCATCGCCCTGCACGCACCGATCAACGGCAAGTTCGAGCTGCACACGACGAATGCCTCGATGACCGAGGTGGTGCACGTGAAGGGCTCGAAGTGGCGTCTCGTGCGCTACAACGACTCCGCCCACCTCATGTGAGAATTGCCCGGTGAGCACCGTCGACCCTGTCGTGATCATCGGTGGCGGGACGGCAGGTTGCATCGTCGCCCGCACCCTCGCCGGCATGACCGACAGGGACCTGGTGCTCGTCGAGCCCGGGTCGCTCACCGATGACGACAACCCCCGCTTCATGGACGGACTGGGTGCGGAGACGGTGGTGGACGTCTCGGGGATGCCGCAGGCCGTTGCGCTGGGCGGGGGGAGCGCAGTCAACGGGATGATCCTGTCCGGGGACGAGCCGGAGTGGTTGCGCGGGCTCACATCGGTCGCACGGGAAGTTGACGCGGGGTCGGTCGGCCGTGCGCTCCTGTCGGCCGGCGGTCGGTTGTCGCGCATGTGGTGGAACAACGGCAGGTGGAACCCCGCGCGCGCGATGCTGCATGTCGAGGAGGAGGAGCGTCTGCGCGTCATCAGGACGACGGCACGCCGCATCGTCATGGAGGGGAGCCGTGCGACTGGAGTCGAATGCGGCGGTGAGACCATCCCGGCATCACACGTGGTCGTGTGCGCCGGCGCCGTGTCGTCACCTCTTGTGATGAAGGCATCCGGCATCGCGGCGGTGACCGGGGAGGGGCTCCAGAACCATCCCACCGTGTCGTACACGTTCGACCGGGTCGACGAGGACCGGGGTGCCTTCGATGCCGTCGTGGTGATGGACATCGTCGACGGTGGCGCCATCGGACTGGTCGTCGCCTACGAGAGGCAATCAGCCATGGCTCCCGGCCGCGGATTGGTCACGGTCAGCCTGATGAACCCCGAGTCCCGCGGGTCGGTGACGGCCGCGGGCGTCGACTTCAACCTTCTCGGCACCGCAGGTGACCGGGAGGCAATGTCGCGTCTGGCATCGAGGACCCGTGACGTTCTCGCGCAGATGGGTGTCACGGAATTCGACGAATCAGCGGTCCATCCCGTCTCGCACGCCACGTCGTCCTGTGCGGGCTCGGTCAACGGGAGCGGACGTGTGAACGGCACGGTCAATGTCACCGTTGCCGACGCATCGGTCCTTCCGCATGTCCCACACGAGACGCCCGCCGCATCTGTCACAATCGAGGCACTGCGCATCGCGCGCCTGCTGGGGAGGGAACTGGCATGAACTACACGCTCGGACTGCACGAGATCTCGGACGGCACCCATGCGTACCTCCAACCCGACGGCGGGTGGGGGTGGTCGAACGCCGGTCTCGTCGTGGGCGACGGCGCATCGCTCCTGGTCGACACGCTGTTCGACCTGAAGATCACGCAGAGGATGCTCGATCACATGGCGCCCCACACCAAGTCCGCGCCGATCGGCTCGGTGGTCAACACCCATGCGAACGGCGACCACTGCTACGGCAACTC
>JBEGQK010000035.1:0-6570 GCA_041180985.1 Actinomycetota bacterium | reverse complement strand
GTGAAATAGAGGTGCGGGTTGGGTCTCTTTGCCCCCTGCACCTCGCCTTCCACCCACACGCCGTCGGCGAAGGTCTGCTTCAGGACCTCGTTCACGACCTGCGAGAACTGGCCGACGGTGTACGAGGGAACCCCGTTGATCCACTGCGCATCAGCCATGGGAACCACTCTATGAAACAGAGGTGTCTACGAAGGAACGGCGGAGCCGAATGACCCGCCCGCGCGCACCTGACCGGCGTAGATGCCGTCGAGCTCCATCAACTCATCATGGGTGCCCTGCTCGGCGATGCGGCCCTGGTCCAGCACCACGATGCGGTCAGCCTCGCGGATCGTGGAGAGCCTGTGGGCGATGACGATTGCCGTGCGCCCGTGCAGCGCCTCTTCCAGGGCCTCCTGCACCAGCGCCTCGTTCTCGTTGTCGAGATGGCTGGTGGCCTCGTCGAGCACCATGATCGCCGGGTTCTTCAGCAGCATGCGCGCGATGGCGAGACGCTGCTTCTCGCCGCCCGACATTCGGTACCCCCGTTCCCCCACCAACGTGGCATAGCCGTCGGGAAGTGCCGCGATCATGTCATGGATCCGCGCGGAGCGGCAGGCGTCGATGATCTCGTCATCCGTGGCGTTGGGCTTCGCGTAGCGCAGATTCGACTCGATCGACTCGTGGAAGAGGTGCGGGTCCTGCGACACAACACCGATGGCGTCGTGGAGCGAGTCACCCGTGAGGTCGCGGACATCGTGACCGTCGATGCGGACCGCACCGCCGGTGACGTCGTACAGGCGGGGAACGAGAGACGCGAGAGTGGACTTCCCGGAGCCGCTCGATCCGACCACGGCCACCGTCTCGCCCGCGCGCACCGTCATGGTGACGCCCTTGAGGACATCCACATCCGGGTCCGACCCGGTGATGCCGCCGGGCGACTCGAGCGAACCGATGCCGACAGTGGCGGCTGCCGGGTACCGGAAGACGACTTTGTCAAACTCGACTTCGCCACGGGGTGACACGAGGTCGATTGCGCCCAGCCTGTCGACGATCGACTCGGGTGCGTCGAGCACCTCGAAGACACGGTCGAAGCTGACGAATGCCGTGACCACCTCGACACGTGCGTTCGTGAGACCGGTGAGCGGTTGGTAGATCCGTGCGACGAGTGTCGCCATTGCCACGAGCGTGCCCGGGCTGATGTCCTTGCTCACCACCAGATGCGCGCCGATCCCGTAGATCGCTGCGGCCCCCATCGCACCGACGAACCCGAGAGCCACGAAGAAGACTCGCCCGTAGAGCGCTGACTGGATGCCGGTGTCACGCACGCCGCCGGCCCGCTCGGCGAACACGTTCACCTCGCGCTCGCGCCGGCCGAACAACTTCACGATCATCGCACCCGAGACGTTGAAGCGTTCGCTCATCTGGGTGTTCATCTCCGCGTTCAGTTCCATCTGCCTGCGTGCGATGGCACCCAGACGGTTGCCGACGCGGCGCGCGGGGATGATGAACACGGGGAGCACAACGAGCGAGATGAGAGTGAGTCGCCACTCGAGAGTGACCATCGCGGTGAGGGTGGTCAGAAGCACGACGATGTTGGAGACCACGCTGCCGAGGGTCGACGTGACGGCGGTCTGCGCCCCGACGACGTCGTTGTTCAGGCGGCTGATGAGTGCCCCGGTCTGCGTGCGCGTGAAGAACGCAATGGGCATGCGCTGCACCTTGTCGAACAACGCGACGCGCAGGTCGTAAATCAGCCCCTCACCGATGGTCGCACTCAGCCATCGCTGCAGGATGGCAAAGAGCGCATCACCCAGGGCAGCGAACACGAGGACGACCGCGAGGAACGTGATGCGTCCTCGGTCCGCGTTCGGGATGGCGGTGTCGAGGATCGAACGGAACAACAGGGGCGGGGCCAGCCCGAGAAGAGCAGAGACGAGGATGGCGGAGAGGAAGCCGGCGATGTGGAACCGGTACCGACGCGAGAACACCCAGGCGCGGCGAAGGGTTTCGCGACGCACCTTTGCGCCCTTGACAGCGGCTGCGTCGCCGGGAATCAAGGAGTGGGGACCCATGCGCACTCTGTTGAGGCTACGGCCTCTGTCCGCCCTAATGTTTTGTCATGCAATTACGCAAGGTCGCTGCGCTCATCTTCCCCATGATCGCACTGACAGCGTGCAACGGCGCCGGCTCCGCCCCCGACACGACCGTCCCCACGGTTGATTCGACCTTGCCCGATGTCGCACGGCCGATCACGTGGAAGCCGTGTGTGACGGGCTTCGCCGACGGCGACGAATGCGGCACCATGAAAGTCCCGTTTGATTACTCCGACCCGTCAGTCGGCGAATTCACCCTGCACCTGAGGCGACACCCCGCCCAGATCCCGTCGGAACGCATCGGTTCGCTCCTCGTGAACCCCGGCGGCCCGGGCTTCGGAGGAATCTTCCTTGCCGAAGAGGCGGGCAGTTACTTCAGTTCTGACCTGACCGACCGGTTCGACATCGTCGCATGGGACCCCCGCGGCACCGGCGAGTCGACTCCGTACGTCGACTGCATCGACAACTACGACGAGTATTTCGCGAATGACCCCACACCCTCGACGCCGGAGGAGAAGCAGGTCGGCATCGACCTCTCCAAGAAATTCGACGAGGAATGCCAGGCAAAGAGCGGCAAGATCCTGCCCTACATCTCCACCAACAATGCCGTCCGCGACATGGAATCGATCAGACGTGCCCTCGGCGAGGAGAAGATCTCGTACCTCGGCTTCAGCTACGGAAGCGAGCTCGGTGCCACGTGGGCCACGATGTTCCCGCACACCGTCCGTGCGGCGGTCCTCGACGGTGCGGCCGACCCGACGGCCGATGCCATCCAGGGCGGGCTCCAGCAGGCAGCAGGGTTCGAGAAGGAACTGAACACGTTCCTCGACGAGTGCTCTGCGGACGTGAAGTGCGCCTTCCACAACAATGGCAAGGCGGGCGAGGCGTTCGATGCACTCGTGAAGAAGATCGATGCGAATCCCGTCGTCGTCTCGCCGGACCGGGCTCCGGTGAATCTTGCCGTTCTGTACACGGGTGTGTCCGAGGCCATGTACTCGTCGTCCATGTGGGACGAACTGGAGGTGGCACTCGCCGACCTTCAGAAGGGCAAAGGTGCGGGAATGCTGTCGCTCAACGACCAGTACTTCCAACGCAAGCCCGACGGCACGTACGGGAACGAGCTCGAGGCCTTCAATGCGATCTCGTGCATCGACGACCCCGGCCCGAAGTCCGTGGAGGAAGCCGACAAGTGGACCCCCGAGTTCATGAAGGTCGCACCGCGACTCGGCCCGAGCTTCTCGGGCGGGTACGGCTGCGTGTTCTGGCCCGCGAAACCCGATTACAGAATCGCGATCACGGGCAAGGGCGCCGGGCCGATCCTCGTCGTCGGCACCACGGGCGACTCGGCGACGCCGCTCGCCAGCTCGCGCAAGATGGCCGAGACGCTCGAGGACGGTCGCTTGATCGTGAACAACGCCCAACGCCACACCGGCTACGGGTCGAATGACTGCGTCACCTCGGCCGTGGACGATTACCTGATCACCACGAAGATCTCTTATCGCGAGAAGGCCTGCTGACCGAGCGTGACGGGAATGGTGCCCGCCCCGATACAGTTGTATTGCTTGCGTACGCAATCAAATGACTGAAGGACACCATGCCCGCGATCACAGCCGACACCCTGACGCTTCCCCGGGTCCCTGACATCGACCCGACCGCAGTCGACCGACCCGTTCGCTCCATCACCACCGGCCCGACCGGTTTCGAGGGCGAGGGTTTCCCCGTGCGTCGCGCGTTCGCGGGCGCAACCTACGCCGACATCGATCCCTTCATCATGATGGACCAGATGGGCGAGGTGAACTACGCCCCGTTCGAGGCGCGCGGCACCGACTGGCATCCCCACCGCGGGTTCGAGACCGTCACCTACATCATGGACGGAACGTTCCTGCACCAGGACACGCACGGTGGTGGTGGCGTCATCACCGACGGCGGAACGCAATGGATGACGGCAGGCGGCGGCATCCTGCACATCGAGACGCCACCCGAGGAACTCGTCATCAAGGGAGGACTCTTCCACGGTGTGCAGATCTGGGTGAATCTCCCGAGTCGCGACAAGATGATCCCGCCGGCGTACCAGAACATCGAGGCGCAGCAGCTCATGTTGTTCACCTCGGCGGATGCTGCCTCCCTGGTGCGGTTGATTGCCGGCAGCATCGGCAGTTTTCGCGGACCCGGTTCCACCCACACGCCGATCACGATCGCCCACGCATCGATTCCGTCCGGTTCGCGGGTTGTCCTGCCGTGGGAGAAGAACTTCAATGCGCTCGTCTACGTGCTCGCCGGTCACGGCACCGTCGGTGCGGGCAGCGCTCGCATCGCAAAGGGTCAGCTCGCCGTTCTCGGCGCCGGCGACGTCATCACGCTCACCGGCGAGGGTGGCGACAACGAGTCCACCGACACCATGGAGGTTCTCTTGCTCGGCGGCCAGCCGATCAACGAACCCGTCGCGCAGTACGGGCCGTTCGTGATGAACACGCGCGAGGAACTCGTCCAAGCGTACGAGGACTTCCAGCGCGGTCGCCTGGGTGTCGTTCCTGCCGACGGACTCCGTCCGTACCGCGGCGACTCACGCCGCAACTGAACACGCGCGCGATGAAATCACGCGTCGGTGTCGACGCAGAAGTACACGTTGTTGCGGAACACCGTCGCATCGGTGACGGACGGGCAGTACTCCTCTGCCCCCACCTGGGCAACGATCTTCGCGTCGTGCTCATGCGAACAACGCACGGGGACCACGACCTGCGTGCCGGTCAGGCAGTTGCCCACGTACCAGCCGACGGGTACATCGAGACTCGTTGACGTCTGCGGGTTGTCCGCCGGTTTCGGGGTTCCGACAGCGTTCAACAACGCGAGCCCGGCAACAAGGATGATCGTCAGCGCGATCCACGTGATCGGTCTCCGCCAGATGTCGCCGCCCGGCACGCGCGCCGGGACGTACACAGGCGGCTCATGCGCCGTCCCCGCCGGTGCCGCGGCCGGTGCCGACGGCGCGGATGGGTCGTACTTCCGCCGTGCGCCCGCAAGGTCGGTGCGCAGTTGCTGGTACGCGGCGTTCACGCGTGCTGTCTCGATGGTGAGCCGCTCGCGCATGGCCTCCGAAGCGTTCGGAGCCGCATCGGGATGGAACCGCTTGATTGTCTCGCGCCATGCCTCGTAGACCTGTGATGGCGTGGCGTCGTACGGGATGTCGAGAACCCTGAACGGATCGTCGCTTCCGGTGTTGCTCACGCCCTCACGCTACGGGCGCACCGTGCGGTCACGTCGGTGACGGCTGCTGTTGGGACTTGCCCGGCTGGAACAGCGACACGCACGCCGAGAGCAGGGCGAAGCAGATTGCCACCTTCCAGCCATTGCGGAAGCCGTTGATTCCCTTCGTCTGCGACTGCACCGTGACCACGAGGGCAACGCCGATGGCCGAACCGACCTGCCGGAAAGTGTTGTTGATCGCACCACCGAGCGCGAAACGGTGCGGCGGCAGGCGCAGGATCGTGACGGCGGACTGTGCGGGGAAAGTCGCACCGAGTCCGATCCCGAGGAGGAACATGAGCGGCAGGAACGGGAACCACGGCGTGGGCTTGACGTGCAGGAACAGCACCGACCCCATGACGGTGGACGACATGACGAGCGGTCCGGTGACCAGCAGCTTCTTGTAACCGATGCCGGCCATCTTGCGCCCGATGATCATCGAGGTGGCCGCAACCGTGATCGGCGACAGCACCGAGAACCAGCCGGCCTTCGTGGCGCTGAACTGCCAGACGGTGCGCTGGAACAGGACGTTGTTGAGGATGTTCCCGCTGAACGCAGCGGCGTACAGCATCGTGGAGATGTTGCCGAGGGTGAACGTCTTCTCCTTGAACAACTGAGCGGGCAGCAACGGGTCACTGTGCGACACCGAACGCCACGTCACGAGCAAACCGAGGACGACTGCCACTGCGAAGAGCTCGAGCACGGAACTGTGGCCCCAGCCGTAGTCCTCGGACCGCGAGATGCCCCACACCAACGATCCGACAGCAGCCGTGAGGAAGACGGCGGCGAGGAAGTCGGGCCGTGTTCCCTTCTGGGCTTCGGACTCGTTCGCCACGCGCACCGCGAGCACGATCGTGATGAGGCAGATCGGAACGTTGATCCAGAAGGCCGAGCGCCAACCGAATGTCGACACGACGAATGCACCGAGTGTGGGACCGGAGGCGACGCCGAGTGCGCCGATGGAACCGGTCCATGCCATCACCTGGCCGCGCTTCTCGGGCGGGAAGGCTCCGAGCAACAGTCCCGTCGAGGCCGGCGTCATCATGGCTCCGCCGACGCCCTGTACCGCACGGCCGAAGATCAACATCGCCATCGTTCCCGACAACGCACAGACCAACGACCCGAGGAGGAACAGACCGGTGCCGGCCAGGAAGAACTTCTTGCGACCCACCTGGTCGGCCATGCGGCCCGAGACAATCAGGAGCGAGCCGAAGAGGATCGAGTACGCGGTGACGACCCACGAGATGGTGGCGGC
>JBEGQK010000034.1:0-2612 GCA_041180985.1 Actinomycetota bacterium | reverse complement strand
CGGGCGCCACCGAGGCGAACATGATGTTCTGCCTGGCCCGCACCGACCAGGACGCGCCGAAGCACGCCGGCATCTCCTACGTGCTCCTGCCGATGTTCAAGGACGACAAGTCCTCGAACGGAATCGAACTGCGTCCGATCCGCCAGCCCCACGGCGCGTCGCACTTCACCGAGACGTTCCTCACGGAATCGCGTGCACCTGTCGCCAACATCATCGGCGGCATGAACAACGGCTGGCGCGTCACCATGACGACGCTCGGCAACGAGCGCGGGGGCAACGCCACCACGCAGCACGTGGAGTTCACGAAGCAGTTCTGGGCCGCCGTCGAGATGCTGCAGAAGTCCGGCAAGGCGAAGGACCCGATCATCCGCCAGGAACTGGCATGGGCATACAGCCACGTCGAGATCATGCGCTTCAACGGACTGAAGGTGCTGTCCGAGGTCATCGCCCGCAAGGAGCCCGGCCCGGGTGCGTCCGTGAACAAGATGTTCTGGTCCGAGTACGCACAGAAGTTCTCCGAGCGCATGATGAACGCCCGCGGCGCCGACGCGATGCTCGCCGTCAGTGAGCCGGGCGGGCAGTACGCGGTCGACCGCTGGACCTCGATGTTCTTCCAGCACCGTTCCTCCACGATCTGGGGCGGCACCGCACAGGTGCAGCGCAACATCGTGGGCGAGAGGGTGCTCGGACTGCCGAAAGAGCCGGGCCAGAAGGGCTGACCCGGCTCTCTCGATTGCGGTGCCGCAGGCGCGGCACGGTCACAGGTTGTCTTCGGCGTCCTTGCCGGTCTCGAAGAACTCGCTCTTGTCGAAGACCATGCCCCTGCGCTTCTTCTCGCGCAGGTTCATCGTGGCCCGCGAGGCGGAGTCGAAGATCATGCGCGAGCTGAGCGCGTCACCGCGCCATGCCTGCGTCGCACCGTGGTCGTACCCGAGGCGGGCGGCATCGCCGTACGCGTCGAGGCCTGCGGACAGGTAGACGAACTGCCAGCCCTCGTCGGTGCGCTCCTGGATCAGCTGACGGATGCGCTCGAGCGTGTACTCGTGGCTCTGGTTCTCCTCACCGTCGGTGATGGTGACGAAGATGATCTCGTCCTTCGGGAGACCGGTGGCCACCCGCGCCTGCAGGTCCAACATGGTGCGGCCGATGGCCAGACCGGTGGCGTCGAGGAGGGGAGTGCCGCCGCGGGGGACGTAGGTGGCTGCGTTCAATGCGACTGCCTCGCTGATGGGTGCGCCCCAGATCACCGTCTCCTGCGGGTCCTGGTTGTCGAACAGGATGATGCTGATGCGGGCGTCAGGGCCGTTCGACTGCTGGTCGGCGAGATAGGCGTTGAAACCGCCGATCACGTCGTTGACGATCGAGCTCATGGAACCGGAGCGGTCGATGAGCATGACGATGTGGGTGCCCGCGGGGCGGGCCTGGTTTGTGGGTTGTTCTGACATGTGTTCCTTTCGTGGGCCTGTGAGTGTACAGGCATTTAGTGACGAAAGGACTATAAATCAGGGGTGTGTCACGGATAGGTCTGGGAGGACCTTCTGAACCGGATCGGTGGGTTCAGCTCGCGGGACTTGCCCGGCTTGTAGAGCATCGGCGGGCGTCCCCGGCTGCTCGAGGTGTCGGCGTAGATGCCGAGCTCGTTCACGAAGTCGTCGATGGCCTCCACCTTGCGGCGGAAATTGGCGGGGTCCACCTCGTTCTGCAGGAATGCCTCGTAGACGCTGCGCAGCTCGCTCATGGTGAACTTGGGCTGGCAGAAGCTGAGCGCCACGTTGGTGTCCTCGAGCATCTGGCGGGCCAGCCTGCGGGCGGCATAGATGATGGCGTGGTGGTCGAACTCGAGGAGTGTCTTGCGGTCGCGCAGCTGTCG
The DNA here is from genome assembly GCA_041180985.1 of Actinomycetota bacterium. Lineage (GTDB taxonomy): Bacteria > Actinomycetota > Acidimicrobiia > Acidimicrobiales > Ilumatobacteraceae > UBA2093. The sequence goes on along the minus strand of JBEGQK010000034.1, from coordinate 742 downwards.
GTAGGGCTTGAAGGCTGCTTCCACGGAATGGGCATGCGGCTCGAGGGGCCCCGGGTGCGGGACGAGGGCGACATAGGCGATCGATATGGCCCTGAATCTGTCGTCCCGGTCGGGGTCACCGAAGGCGCCGACCTGGTGGAGATCCCTGTGACGCAGGGATATGCCAGTCTCCTCCTGCACTTTCCGGATGGCCGTGTCCTCGAGTTTTTCGTTGTCCCGCACGGCCCCTCCGGGGAGCGCCCATTTGTTGGCCGGAGCGTCCGGCCGGCGCATCACCAGTACTTCGAGACGTTGTTGGGGGTCGATCGATCGGTCAGGGTTCACCGTGAGGACCACGGTGTCCACGTACACGAAGAAGTCATGTTGGATGGTTCTCTTGGGGGTTGCCATGGTTCCAGTGTGGCACATTCGTGTCGTTCGCTCCCTTAATCCAGGGAACCCCGTGACACCCATGTGATATAGTGACAACTCCACCTTAAATGGACGTACCGGTTGGTGCGGCCGAATCGGACCCTGAAGGAGCCCACATGACAGAAATCCCCGCCGTTGAAGCCATCCCACCCCGCAGCACCACCGTGGAACAGCAGTTCCGGGCCGTCGGGGCAATCGTCGGATCCGCCGTCGGGGACGCCCTGGGCGCCCCGTTCGAGTTCGGCAACGCCGGCGACTACTCCCGTCGCTTCCCCCAGCCCGTGCTGGACGGCAACGGCGAGATGATCGGTGGCGGGGGATTCAACTGGGC
>JBEGQK010000033.1:0-3149 GCA_041180985.1 Actinomycetota bacterium | reverse complement strand
GACGGCGTCATTGCCGTCCCGTCGTCACCTGCCGTCCTCGCGTCGGAACTCGTGGACGTCGTGTCACGGCGGTCGTCGCTCTCGGAGCACCCCGTCATCAAGTCGCTGAACCTCACGCCGGGGATCCTCACCCGCACTCTCTCGTACTCGAACCAGATTGAGTCAGGCATCGCGGACCTGATTGGCATCGGGCTCTCCGACCGGGAGATAGCCGAGACCCTCCAGCTGTCCCTGCAGACCGTCCGCAACCACATCGAACAGTTGCTCCAGGACAACCAACTCTCGACGCGCACCCAGCTCGCAGTGCTTCACGCCATCAACTGGTCGATCCCCGACTTCGCCTGACCCGCGCGGCGACCGGAACCCCAATGGCTGAGCCCACGTACCGACTCCTGTCGGAACTCACGAAGGTCGAGGACTACCTCGACGAGGCCGTCTTCACGGACGTCACGAACGAGGGCGAGACCTACACCCGCTACAGGGTCACGCGGGTCACGCACGAGGTCTCCGGCCATCCCCGGGACTGGACCCACATGGCGAATGTCGTGCCGGTCCGCACCAGCGGGATAGGGGTGGCCCTGCTGCGCGTGGTGAACCGGGCCATCGAGGACTCCGAGGTCACCCTGTCCCCTCCCCAGGCCTGACCCCGGGGAACGGGAAAGGCGCCCCGCAGGGCGCCTTTCGAAATGGAGCGGACGACGAGATTCGAACTCGCGACCCTCACCTTGGCAAGGTGATGCTCTACCAACTGAGCCACGTCCGCGTATGTGGTCTCCCATTGTACCGAGGGACCCGCCCGTCGCAACGGGCTAGGCAGTCTCGTGGGCCACGACTGATTCGGCCGGGGCCCTCTGGTCCTTGACCAGCAAGGACAACGCCCCGATGACGATGACCCCACCCACCAGCTGCAGCACCGTGAGTGACTCCCCGAAGACGAGCCACGCGAGCGTCGTGGAGATGACGGGGCCGAGCAGCCCGAGGATCGACGCGAGTGTCACGTCGAGATGACTCTGCGACCACGTCATCAGACCGTGCCCGATGACTCCCGGCCCCATTGCCATGCAGAGCACGAACAGAAGATCCTTCGTCGTCACCTGACCGAGGTCATTGCTGGCGATCGCCCCGAAAGGCACGACGATGAGACACGACCAGCAGAACGCCGCGGCGAGGAAGGACCATCCATCCACCCCCGCCAGCCGGCGCTGCTTCGCGATCAGGAAGTACGCCGTCCAGATCAACACGTTGAGACCGGACATGACGTCACCGCTGAGGTGTGCACCGCTCGTGGACGCCGCCGTGAGAACGACGGTGAGAACACCCGCCAACGCAGTTCCCGCGAACAGCAACTGGCGTGCGCGCAGGCGCTCCCCGAAGAGTTTCGGTGCGAGGAAGATGATGAGCACCGGCTGCATGTTGCCGATGAGGGTCGCATTGGCCACGGAGGTCATCCGGATGCCGGCGAAGCCGGCCAGCATCGACGACCCGAACAGAAGACCGGGCAGGGCGGCCTTCTTGAGCAGCGGCACGCTCAGGCCGTCCCCGAACCTGTAGGACATCGCAATCATGATCGGCGTGCCGATGAGGATGCGGTAGAAGACGATCGACGGGGTGCCGACCGACATCGACTTCGTGAAGAGCGGGCCGATCGCCCACGCGGTGATGGCCGTGAGGGCCGCGATGACGTGGATGTCGTCTCGACCACGGATGCGCGCGCCGAGGGACGCGCCGTCCGCACTCACTTCGGCGGGTTCAGATCGACGCGAAGGGTGAGGATGCCGTCCTCGAGTGTCGCGGTGGCATCCCCGATGATGGCGAAGTCCCGGAAATCGGCCTCGGACTGCGCGATGAACAGCTGGCGCTCCTCTCCCGCCACCGGCGGCAACGGGCGCTTCCGCACGGCGGCCGCACGGTCACGGAATCGGGCGATCATCTCGTTCGGGTCAAAGGCGGCCATGTCAATCCTCCGTTTGTTCGTTGGTTGAGTCGTGTTGCTGGTGGAGAAGCGGGTCGATGATCGCCGGCACCACGTCGACGGCGTCGTCTGCATGGTCGAACGTGTCCCTGAAGGGGCGTTCCTGCTCGGGCGGCTCGTGGTCGAGAATCGGCGGGGCCTCGAAGTGGTCGACCTTCTCCGCACCGTCGGGACGCACGGTGTTCAGCATCTCGACCCTGGTGTCTCCGTCAGCACGGGCGAACTTCCTGTCGCCCATCACCTCGAGCGGGGCGAGCACCTCGGGGTCCTCCCCCGCTGACTGCCAGAACCGGAACGTCACGACGAAGAGCACGATGCCGAGGAGGATCATGCCGACGGACAGCGCGTTCACCGTCATGTCGGAGGCAAGCAGTACGGATGCGGGCACGGGTTCTAGTCTCTCACGCGACGCCCTGTTGGCCCTGCCACCGGGTCCCGACCACCATGACCAACGCCCTGACCTCCATCCTGTTCGTCGCCGTGCTCGCCGTCGTCGCACGATACGCACGGCTGCGCGAACCCCAGTGGCTGTCGAAGGACCGCACCCGGTTCATCGCGCGCGCGAGGGTCCTCGACCCACGTGGCGGACGGCCGTCGCGGTGGATGTCCGTGCGCGGCGGGATCGGTACGACCTCGATCGTTCTGCAGCCGGGGTTCACCGCACAGCGGACGGTCGCGGGTCACTATGGCGTTGTCTCGCGCCTGGCCGATGACCACCACGGGCACGTGCTCTTCTCGTTGGGCGGCCAATCAATGGTCGTGCTGCGCGTCCAGAAGCGCAGCGAGCTCGTCGGCATCCTCGATGCGATGATCCCTCACGCCAACTGAGCGAGGAACGCCGACACCTCGGCGCCCACCTGCGGCGTGGCGATGAGGAAGCCGTCGTGGCCCTCGTCGCTCTCGATCTCCACGTACCTGTTGCGTGCATCACCGTTCGTGACGAGTGCGTGGATCGTCTCCTGCTGGTACGCCGGGTACAGGATGTCGGAGCTGATGCCGATGGTGAGTGACGGCGCCTTGATGCGCGACATCGCGCGGGCCACGTCACCGCGACCACGGCCGACGTCGTGCAGGTCCATCGCCTTGCCGATGTAGAGATAGCTGTTGGCATCGAAACGGCGCACCAGGCGCTCGCCGTGATGGTCGAGATAGCCCTCCACCTCGAACTGCGACAACA
>JBEGQK010000032.1:0-6029 GCA_041180985.1 Actinomycetota bacterium | reverse complement strand
TGAATGCAGCGCGGTCGGCGGGCGCGACCACGGTCGACGGACTCTGGATGCTGATTCACCAGGCCCGTCACCAACAGTTGCTGTGGTTCGCACGGGCAGCAGACGCAGGGTTGATGCGCGGTGAATCCGTGCGGGAACTGGAGAGACGGGGCAAGTAGCCTGTCAGGGTGCTCCGCTACCTGACCGCAGGCGAATCCCATGGCAAGGCCCTGACTGTCATCGTCGAGGGTCTGCCCGCGGGCCTGCCCGTCCTGGCGTCCGACATCGAGGGTGAATTGGCCCGTCGTCGTCTCGGGTACGGCCGCGGACCGCGCCAGCGTTTCGAGCAGGACATCATCACGTTGGTCGGCGGTATCCGCCACGGCCGCACTCTCGGGTCGCCGGTGGCGATCGAGATCCAGAACTCCGAATGGTTCCGCAGCGACAAGTGGCACGCCGAGATGTCTCCCGAACCGGGCAAGACCGAGTCCCCACTGACCCAGCCCCGTCCGGGTCATGCCGACCTGGTCGGCATGCAGAAGTACGGCTTCTCCGACTCGCGTGACGTGCTCGAGCGTGCGAGCGCGCGGGAGACCGCGGCACGCGTGGCAGCGGGTGCACTCGCCAAGCTGTTGCTGTCGCACCTCGGGGTGGGAATCCTCAGCCACGTCATCCAGATGGGCAAGGCAAGGGTTCCCGCCGGAACTTTGCCGGCCATGTCCGATCTCGCGCGCATCGACGAGTCAGAGGTGCGTTGTGCCGTGCCGGAGGCCGGTGACGCGATGATCACGGAGATCAAGAACGCCGCGCGCGAGGGCGACAGTCTCGGGGGCATCGTCGAGGCGGTGGCCTACGGTGTGCCGATCGGTCTCGGTAGCCACGTCCACTGGGACCGGAAGATCGACGCACTGCTCGCACAGGCAGTGATGAGCATCCAGGCCGTCAAGGGCGTGGAGATCGGCGACGGTTTCGAGGTGGCGGGTCTCGTCGGCAGCCAGGCCCACGACCCGATCCTGTGGGATGCAGAGAACCGCCGGTACGTGCGCGAGGGACACCGCTCCGGCGGAACGGAGGGTGGCATCACCACCGGCGAGCCCTTGATCGTGCGGGCGGCCATGAAGCCGTTGGCCACCCTCAACCGGCCGACGCTGAAGACCGTCGACACCGTCACCAAGGAAGAGACCGTCAGCTTCAAGGAACGAACCGACGTCACCGCCGTCCCGGCGCTCGGTGTCGTCGTGGAGACCATGGTGGCTCTCGTTCTCGCATCCGAGGCGCAGCGCAAGTTCGGCGGGGACTCACTCGGTGAGTTCGTCGCGAACGCGAATGCCTTCCGTGACACGCTGCGGTAGCACGTGCCCAGGTACATCGTTCTCGTGGGCCTGATGGGTTCGGGAAAGAGTGCTGTCGCGCGTCGTCTCGCCGCCGACGGAATCGCGGTCCTCGACACTGACCGGTTGGTGGAGAAGAGCGCCGGGTGCACGGTGCGCGAGATCTTCGCCGAGAGGGGGGAGGAGGCGTTCCGCCTGCTGGAGGAGAACGCGCTGATGACCTGTCTCGGTCACCACGACCGTGCGGTGATCGCTGCCGCAGGAGGCGTCGTCACGCGCGACGCGAACCGGACCGCACTGAACGAATCCCGCCGCAGGGGCGACTCGTGGGTCGTGTGGCTGCACACTGATCCCTAGGAACTCGTCCGCCGGGTCGCAAAGGGCGGTCACCGTCCGTTGCTCGATGACGACCCGACCGGCACCCTCATGCGCCTCTCTGCGGAACGCACTCCCTTGTACGAGAGCGTCACCGACCTCAGGGTCGACACAACGGGCAAGTCGCTGGACGAGGTCACTGCGGAGGTGCTGTCCGAATACGGCACCCGGTTCGGCCGGTGGGGTGCTACGAATGAGTGACATGCGCACCGTCACAGTGAACGTGGGCCAGCATTCGTACCCGGTGTTCGTCGGCCCGGGGTCGCGTGACCTCCTGCGCAGCGTCATCCCCGTGCAGACCCGCCGCGTCGCAGTGGTCACGCAGGAGGGGATTCCTTCTTCGATGGTTCCCGGACTTGACGGACTCGATGTCACCGTCCACCGCATCGGTAACGGCGAGGACCACAAGTCGATGTCCACGGTGGAGTCGTTGTGTCGTGCCTTCTCCCGCGACGGGATGACGCGGAACGATCTCGTCATCGGTGTGGGTGGGGGCATGGTCACGGACGTCGCGGGCTTCACCGCGGCCTCGTACCACCGCGGCATCCCCGTGATGCACGTTGCCACGTCACTGCTGGGCATGGTGGATGCAGCCATCGGCGGCAAGACGGGGGTGAACATCCCCGAGGGCAAGAACCTGATCGGTGCGTTCTGGCAGCCGTCCGCCGTCGCGTGCGAGATGGACGCACTGGCCACACTCCCGGAGCGCGAGTCCCGTTGTGGCATGGGGGAGATGGCCAAGTACCACTTCATCGCACGCGAGGACCTTGCCTCGCTCGATCTTGCATCGCGCATTGCTCGCTCCGTCGAGATCAAGGCGCGCATCGTCGAGGCCGACGAACGCGAGGGAGGGGAGCGCGCGCTCCTGAACTACGGGCACACCATGGGTCACGCCATCGAGACGCTCACCGGGTACGCCATCGCCCACGGAGAGGCCGTGGCGCTCGGTTTGCTGTTCGCCGCCCATCTCGGGCGCGAACTGGGACGCATCGACGATGCCCGTGTCGACGAGCACTACAGGGTCGTCCACGGCGTGTACGGCCTCACCATGCCGGTGCCCGGGGGTCTCGGCATCGATGCATTGATCGACGAGATGGGCCGCGACAAGAAGGCGCTGTCCTCGCTCACGTTCGTTCTTGACTCCGCGGACGGACTGCAGGTCGTGCCAGGGGTCCCCCGCGCGGCAGTGGAGAGGGCGTACGCCGCTTTCGCCGCCAGAAACCCCTGAGTCCCCGCGTCGCGTCGGAGTACGGTGGCGTCCATGAGTGAACGCTCCATCCTCGTGATCCACGGGCCGAACCTGAACCTCCTCGGCACGCGGGAGCCGCAGACGTACGGCACCGACACGGTGGACGACCACGTGGAGAGGGTGCGCACCGTGGCGTCGGGGCACGGTCTCTCGGTTGACTCGTTCCTCTCGAACTCGGAATCGGAGATCGTGGGCGCTGTGCAGGGTGCACGCGGCACCTACGCGGCGATCATCATCAACGCCGGGGCACTGACGCACTACTCGTGGGCACTCCACGACGCCCTGCGGTCGTTCGAGGGCGTGAAGGTGGAGGTGCACATCTCGAATCCCGGTGCCCGTGAGCAGTTCCGTCACACAAGCGTGATCGCTCCCGTGGTCAACGGGTCCGTCGCGGGATTCGGCGGGCTCGGTTACACAATTGCGGCCGACGCCGTGGTGTCGCTGCTCGGTTGACATGGCACGGGTGAAGACACCCGAGGAGCTCGGGAAGATCGAACGAGCGGCAACCATCGCCGATGAATCGCTCGCGGTGGTGTTGTCGCACGGGATCATCGGTCTCACCGAGCAGGACGTGCGGGACCGGCTCGACGCCGAGATGGCACGTCTCGGGTCCGATGCGCCGTCCTTCCCCACCATCGTCGCGACGGGCCCGAACGGCGTCCATCCGCACCACGAGCCGACGGGCGCGGTCATCCGCGACGGTGACATGGTGGTCATCGACATGGGCGCCACGGTCGGGGGTTGGATGTCGGACATGACCCGCACCGTGCGGGTGGGTCATGTGTCGGCAGAACTCGATTCGATGCACGAACTCGTCCTTCAGGCGCAACTGGCGGGAATTGCCGCCGTGCGGCCCGGCGTGACCGGTCGGGAAGTGGACGAGGCCGTGAGGGTCGTCTTCAGGGCGGCGGGCGTCGAGCACGAGTTCGTCCACGGCACGGGCCACGGTGTCGGCACGGTGATCCACGAGCAACCCATCCTCAACAGGTCCTGCGAGACCGCCCTCATGGAAGGGGAGGTGGTGACCGTGGAGCCTGGGCTCTATCGTGAAGGGGTCGGTGGCGTCCGTATCGAGGACCTCGTCGTGGTGACCACAACCGGTTGCCGAATCCTCACACGAACTCCCAAGGAACTGTCATGCCCGCCATCAGCACCAACGACCTGAAGAACGGAATCACCCTCGAGCTCGACAACGGCCTCTTCACGGTCGTCGAGTTCCAGCACGTCAAGCCCGGCAAGGGCGGTGCGTTCGTGCGCACCAAGCTGCGCAACCTGCGCAACGGGAACCTGCTCGAGAAGACCTTCAACGCGGGCATCAAGGTGGAGCAGGCGATCCTCGAGAAGCGTGACATGCAGTTCCTGTACAAGGACGGCGCGGACTTCGTGTTCATGGACCAGGAGTCCTACGACCAGAGTCACGTGTCACCCGCGGCACTGGGCGATGCGGCGGATTACCTCGTCGAGTCCGCCGTCGCCATCATCGCCACGTACCAGGGTGACATCGTCTCCGTCGAGATCCCGGCGTCGGTCGAGCTCGTCATCTCTGAGACCGAGCCCGGTGTCCAGGGCGACCGAGTGTCCGGTGCAACCAAGCCGGCGACGCTGGAGACCGGCAAGGTCATCAAGGTCCCGCTGTTCGTCAACACGGGCGACAAGGTGAAGGTCGACACCCGCACCGGCGATTACATCACCCGCGTCTGATGTCCGCGGAGAAGGGCGGCTCCCGCCGCCACGACGCCCGCACGGAGGCACGCGAACAGGCCGTCATGCTGCTGTACGAGGCAGAGCAGCGTTCGTGCAGTGTCTCGGTGCTCCTCGAGGAGCGCTCCATCGTGTCTGCGGAACTCACGTCCCTGCTGGTCGACGGCGTCGAGGGATCAATGTCCTCGCTCGATGCCACGATCTCGTCGCACTCCCGCGGATGGACGATCGAGAGGATGCCCGCTCTCGACCGGGCGATCCTGCGTCTCGGGATCTTCGAACTGGAGTCGCGTCCCGACGTGCCCGTTGCCGTCGTCATCGACGAGGCGGTCGAGCTCGCAAAGCGCTTCTCCACCGACGACTCGGGCAAATTCGTGAACGGCATACTCGCCGCGGTGGCACGGGGGACTCGCCCCGACGGGGTTAAATAGTTCCGTGAGTCCGTTGGGTCGTCTGCGCAAGGTCGACCCAGCCACATGGGTGGCGCTAGGGCTGGTCGCGCTCCATGCGTGGTGGACGACGCGCCTGCAGTGGGACATCCACCGCGGGCTCGGCACTTCCTCCTACGACGTCGGGCTGTACGACCAGGGCACATGGCTGCTGTCGCGGTTCAAGGCACCGTTCGTCACCCTGATGGGACGGAACATGCTCGGCGACCACGCATCCCTCGTGATGTTCCTTCTCGTCCCGCTCTACTGGGTCGTGCCGGGAACCGAGACGTTGCTCGCGGTCCAGTCAATCGTGGTCGCGGCGGGCGCCCTGCCCTTGTACTTCCTCGCGAGAAAGAAGCTCGGCAGCCGGGTCATGGCGGTCGCGATGGTCTGTGTCTGGTTGCTGAACCCGGCACTGAACGGCGCGAATCTCGAGAACTTCCACCCGGACTCGTTCCTCGCCCTGTTCCTGCCGCTGGCACTGTGGGCCCTCTTCGAGCGTCGCTGGCGCACGTACGTAGTCGCGGTGGTGCTGTGCATGACGGTGAAGGAGGACGTGTCGCTCGTCCTCGTGCCGCTCGGGCTCCTCGTCATGCTGCGCGGCGATCGCCGCAGGGGCCTCGCCACCGTTGTCGCCTCGGTCGCGGCAACCCTTGCCGGGATGTTCCTCCTGATGCGGTCGCTGATCGGCGTGCCCACGCGCAACGGCTGGCGCATCCCGTACGGGGGAGTCACGGGATTCGTCAAGGAGGCCCTGACCAACCCCACGAACGTGTGGAAGTACCTGACAAGCGAGGGCCGTGCCTTCTACCTGTGGCAGTTGGGCGCTCCGTTCGGGTTCGTGTTCTTCCTGGCGCCCGAGGTTGCGCTCGTCAGCGGGCTCGTCATCCTCGCGAACATCGTGAGCACGTTCTGGTACCAGTTCCACATCGGGTACCACTACTCGCTGGTCATCGTCCCCGC
>JBEGQK010000031.1:0-7989 GCA_041180985.1 Actinomycetota bacterium | reverse complement strand
CACGCGCTGCACGCACGGTCTCGGGCGAAATCGGGTCGCCGGAAGCGTGTGAGGGACCCATGCGCCACCTACCGTAGTGGTCGTGCGCGCGGCCTTGATCGGTAATAGGGACGACACCGATTCCGGTCTCGTCGGCCACGCTCTCCGCCGTCGCGGGTACTCGTTCGTCGAGCTCGCCCGGGAGGACCACGCGTCATGGGACGTGTCACCCACCGCAGTCGATCTTGTGGTCAGCCTCGGCAGTTCGTGGAGTGCCTACTGGCCGGAGATCGCGAAGGAGACCGCGGCAGAGCGGGATTTCCTGCTGTCGGCGCACGGGTCCGGGGTGCCGGTCCTCGGGATCTGCTTCGGGGCCCAGCAGCTGGCCATGGCCCTCGGCGGCACCGTTTCACGATTGCACAAGCATGAGATCGGCTGGCACGAGGTGTCCGCGATGGCCGAAGCCGGACCCGGTCAGGCGGTGGAAGTCCTTGCGGGGCAATGGTTTCAGTGGCACTACGACGGATTTTCGGTACCGAGCGGGGCGACCGCCCTGGTCCACAGCGCCGTCTCCCCCCAGGCCTTCCGGCTCGGGCGCACCCTGGCGGTGCAGTTCCACCCCGAGGCCACCGAATCGATCGTGCGCAACTGGTCGACGGGAGACGGGGCGAAGGAACTGGAGGATGCCGCAATCGACAGGGCAGACCTTCTCGACCGGACCCGTCTGATGATGGATGACGTGCGACACCGCACCGACGCACTGGTCGGTTGGTTCCTTCGAAACGTGGCACAAACGCACGAGAACTGAGCGTTCGCCGACCAGTGGTCGGCAGAGCGAAGTTGGGGTGAAAGACAGGCCCCGTAGTAGTTTCGGATGCGATGTCTCCGTTCTTGCGGTCATACCTCACCGTCGTGTGGTTCGGTCTCGCCTCCTTCCTGATTGCCGGCCTGTTGCTCGGTATTTCGGCGTTGCTGCGCCCGAACAAGCCGTCCACCGAGAAGCTGATGCCGTACGAGAGCGGCGTCGACCCGGTGGGCGAGGGCTGGTCCCAGAGCCAGATCCGCTACTACGTGTACGCCCTGCTCTTCGTCATTTTCGACGTGGAGGCGGTCTTCATCTTCCCGTGGGCCACCCAGCTCGAGCGCTACGCCGGTTTCGGCCTGGTGGAAATGGGCGTCTTCGTGGCAATCCTCGTTCTCGGTCTCGTGTACGCATGGCGCAAGCGCGTCCTGCGCTGGGTGTAGGCGGCACATCATGGGTCTCGTCGATCGCGGACGTCTTCCGAAGCCGCTCACTTCGCTCTTCAACCTGGGTCGCTCGTACTCCATGTGGGTGTACCAGTGGGGTCTCGCGTGCTGTGCCATCGAGATGGGCGCCGCGTTCGGTTCGCCCCGGTACGACGTGATGCGCCTCGGTGTCATCCCGTTGCCTGCCAGCCCGCGACAGGCCGACCTCGTGGTCATCTCGGGCACGGTCACCGACAAGATGGCGCCGGCCATCAAGCGCCTGTACGAACAGATGCCCGAGCCGAAGTACGTCATCTCCATGGGCAGCTGCGCCAACTGTGGCGGCCCGTACTGGGACAGCTACTCCGTCACGAAGGGTGTCGACCAGATCATCCCGGTCGACGTTTACGTGCCTGGATGCCCCCCGCGCCCGGAGGCACTGCTCGAAGGCGTCGTGCTGCTGCAGCAGCGCATCAAGAACGAGGACATGGGCGCACGCTGGCGTGGCGAGGGCACCGTGGCCATGAGCGCAATCGACGGCGAGTCTGCCGAACGTGGGGGTGTTCCCGTTGTCGCAAACTGACACCACCGAGGCGCCGCGTGACGAGCGTCGCGAGGGCGAACTCGCTGCGTTGCTCGCCGCACTCGGCAGCAATGTCGCCGATTCACTGCTGAAACCGAACGATGACATCTGGGTGCGCGTGAATGCCGACTCCTGGCGCGCGTCGGTGGAAGCCATCAAGGCGCTCGGCTACACCTACTTCTGCTTCCTCTCGGCGATCGACTGGATGCCGTCGCCGTTCGGCAAGGGCGAGGACGACCCCACCCAGCCGGCCCCGGAGCGCAAGACGGACATCGTGCAGGGCTATGCCGGAGGCGCGACCCGCTTCCAGTTGCTCGCGCGGTTCGTGAAGCCGTTCTCCTCGAGCGGAGTCAACGTGAAGTGCGACGTTCCCGCGGATTCGCTCACCGTCGAGTCGATCGTGCCCGTGTTCGCCGGCGCCAACTGGCACGAGCGCGAGACATGGGAGATGTTCGGCATCAATTTCGCCGGTCACCCCGACCTCCGACACATCTACCTTCCGCAGGATTTCGAGGGTCACCCGCTGCGCAAGGACTTCCCGTTGCTCGCCCGCATCGTGAAGCCGTGGCCGGGAATCGTCGACGTCGAACCGCTCCCCGGTGACGACAGTGAAGAGGACGGTGAATAGTCATGTCCCTGCTCGGTGACCGCCAGCAACTCTCGTACATCGCGGCCCAGGCTGCTGACGCACGCGTGAACGTCGAACTCGAGACCGAGGGCATGACCCTCAACATCGGGCCGCAGCACCCCGCCACGCACGGAACGCTGCGCATCATCGCCCGACTCGACGGCGAGCAGGTCGTGTGGGCGGAGCCGTCGGCCGGCTACATGCACCGCGGCTACGAGAAGCTCACCGAGGTGCGCACGTTCCCGCAGGTCACCGCACTGGTGAACCGCATCGACTGGCTGGGCAGTTTCGCGAACGAGGTGCCGTTCATCCTCGCCGCCGAGAAGCTGATGGGCGTCGAGGCGACACCGCGCGCGCAGCACATCCGCACCATCCTGTTCGAGCTCTCGCGCATCGCCAACGTGTCGCTGTTCCTCGGTGACCTCGGCGTTCAGCTCGGCGCAGTCACCCCGGTGTTCTTCGCCTTCCGCGACCGTGAGTACGTGCTGAACCTCATCGAGGCCGCAACCGGCGGTCGCTTCCACCCGAACTTCGACCGCATCGGCGGCCTGAAGGACGACCTGCCCGCCGGCTTCATCGACGAGACGCGCAACGTCATGAAGAAGCTGCGCGGCTTCTGCGACGAGATGGAGGACCTGCTGTTCGGCAACGAGATCTTCCAGTCGCGCACACGCGGCATCGGTGTCATCCCGAAGGACGTCGCTCTGCAGTACGGCCTCAGCGGTGCGAACCTGCGGGCCAGCGGCGTCGACTGGGACCTCCGCCGCGACCAGAGCCTGCCGATGGCATGGGACAAGGTCGACTGGAAGGTCATCACCCACCCCGACGGCGACTCGTTCGCGCGTTGCTGGGTGCGCCTGCAGGAGGTCCGCGAGTCCACGCGCATCGTCGACCAGTTGCTCGACACGATCCCGGGCGGCCCCGTCATGGTGAAGGTGCCGAAGATCATCAAGGTGCCCGAGGGCGAGGCATGGGTCAGCACGGAGAACCCGCTCGGCGAGATGGGCTACTACGTCGTCTCGCAGAACGACCAGGGACCGTTCCGGGTGAAGATCCGCAGCGCATCGTTCAACAACATCTCGATCGTGCCGTGGCTGCTGAAGGGCGTGTACGTGCCCGACATCATCACGATCCTCGCGTCGCTGTACTTCATCCTCGGGGACATCGATCGTTGATGCACGCACTCCTCGCTGCTGACGTCCCGTACTGGGCACAGTCACTCCTGCGCGTGCTCGGCGGGCTCGTTGCCGTCCTGTTGCCCGCGGGCACGGTGGTGTACCTGTTCCTCTTCAAGATGATGTCGTTCATGCAGAGCCGACTCGGGCCGATGGAAGCCGGTCCGTACGGTTCGATGCAGCTCTTCGCCGAGGTCGGCAAGTGGCTGCAGAAGGAGGACATCCACCCGGCGCGCGCCGACAAGTTCCTCTTCAAGCTCGCACCGCTGATCGTGCTCGCCAGCACCTTCCTGCTCGTCGCCGTCGTGCCGTTCGGGCCCGACGCGTGGTTCACCGATTTCGAGGCGGGAGTGTTCTACGCACTCGCGGTCTCCTCCGTCTCGGTCCTCGGCATCCTCATCGCGGGTTGGTCGAGCGCGAACAAGTACTCGTTGCTCGGTGGCCTGCGCGCGGCGGGACAGCTCGTCGCGTACGAACTGCCGATGGTGCTCGCGGTCATCGGTGTGGTCATCCAGGCCGGCACCATGAACCTCCAGAAGATCGTGGTTGCGCAGAACAGCGGCTCCATCTTCGGGTGGGACGGTCTCGGCAACCCGTACGTCCTCACCCAGCTCGTCGGCTTCGTGGTGTTCATGATCGCGGTGCAGGCCGAGCTCACCCAGACACCGTTCGACATGCCGGTCGCCGAGTCCGAGCTCGTGTCGGGCTACATGACCGAGTACTCGGGCTTCCGCTTCCTCATCTTCTTCATCGGTGAGTTCGCCACCGCGGGCGTGTTCTCGATGATCGCGTCGATCCTGTTCCTCGGCGGATGGGGAGTGCCGTTCAAGTGGTTCGGCTGGACCTCGCTCGCCGACATGGACAACTGGATGAACATCGTCGGGCCGTTGATCCTCTTCACGAAGATGATCGTGGTCGTGTTCTTCATCATGTGGGTGCGTTTCTCGTTCCCGCGTTTCCGCGAGGACCAGCTGCAGGCATTCGCCTGGAAGGTCCTCATTCCCGTTTCTCTCGTCAACATCATGGTGACGGCGGTCCTGAAGGTGGCGTTCTGATGGCCAAGCCCAAGGTTCCCGGTCTGCTGAAGGGACTCGGTGTCACCTTCGGCACCCTCATGCGCACTGCAACCGAGGGTGCAGCAACCGTGCAGTACCCGCACGAGAAGGAAGCGCCCCCCATCCGCGCACGCGGCGTCATCGCATTGCACGAGGGCAACTGCACGTCGTGCATGCTGTGTGCGCGTTCCTGCCCCGACTGGTGCATCTACATCGAGGGCCACAAGGAACTCGCCCCCCCGCGCCGCGCCGGCGGCGCACCACGCAAGGTGAACAAGCTCGACCGTTTCGACATCGACTACGCGCTCTGCATGTACTGCGGCATCTGCGTGGAGGTGTGCCCGTTCGACGCGCTCTTCTGGAGCCCGGAGTACGAGTACTCGGAGCCCCGCATCGCCGACCTGCTCCACGACAAGTCGAAGCTCGGCGAATGGATGGAGACCGTTCCCGAGGCACCCGAGCTCGAGGCGGGCGCGGAGAAGAAGGGCAAGAAGTGATGCTCGCTGCCGGTCTTCTCGTTGCCCAGAACGTGGGGTTCTACCTGATCGCGGCGGTCATGGTGGTCGGCGCGCTGCGCGTGGTCACCTCGAACAACGTGGTGCACGCGGCACTCTGGCTGGTCGTCGTGCTCGCGGGGGCGGCGGCGCAGTACGTGCTGCTCGCGGCAGAGTTCGTGGCCATCACGCAGGTCATGGTCTACATCGGCGCCGTCATGGTCCTGTTCCTGTTCGGCACCATGCTCACCCGTGCGCGCATCGGCACCGAGACCGACCTGAACAACAAGAACTGGATTCTCGGCATCCCCGTCGCCGTCCTCATGCTGGCCACCATGGTGATCGCACTGAACGACGGCTTCGGCAACGAGAAGCTGCCCCTCGGTGCGTCACCGGTCGACACGAAGACGATCTCCGACCAGATCTTCGGTGACTACCTGCTGCCGTTCTGGGCCCTGTCGTTCGTGCTGCTCGCCGCCGTCATCGGCGCGATCGTCCTGGCGAGGAAGGACTGACCATGTTGCTGAACCAGTTCCTCATCCTCGGTGCCGTCCTCTTCTGCATCGGCGTCTACGGCGTGATTGCCCGCCGCAACGCGGTGCTGGTGCTCATGTCCATCGAGCTCATCCTGAACTCCGTGAACATCAACCTGCTCGCCTTCTCGCTGCGCAACGGTTCGCCCGACGGCCACACGTTCGCGCTCTACGTCATTGCCGTTGCCGCCGCCGAGGTCGGTGTCGGCCTGGCAATGGTTCTTCTCATGTACCGCAACCGTCGTTCCATCGCGCTCGACGAACTCGCAGAGATGAAGGGCTGACCCGATGTTCGCCGCCGAAGCCGCCTTGTCGTCCGGGTTCTTCCTCGAGCACGCGTGGGTCATCCCGATCATCCCCGCCGTTGCGTTCGCGCTGATCATCTTCTTCGGGAAGAAGATGCCCATGAAGGGCAGCGAGTTCGGCATCGCATCCATGCTCGGCGCGCTGGTCTTCGCCGGCGGCGCCGGGTACCAGTGGATCCAGCGCGTCAACGGCGCGGAGGCCGAGGCCTACGTCGCACCCATCGTGAAGACATGGACGTGGTGGCAGAGCGGCGGCGTGCAGTTCGGCATCGGCCAGCACATCGACGGTCTCTCGCTCGCGGTGCTCTGCGTGGTGGCGTTCATCTCGTCGCTCGTGCAGATCTACTCGGTCGAGTACCTGCGCGGCGACCGTCGTTACACGCACTTCTTCGCCTCCCTCACGCTCTTCTCCGCCGGCATGATGAACATGGTCGTGGCCGAGAACATGATCCAGCTGATCCTCGGCTGGGAGATCATGGGCCTCTGCTCCTTCATGCTCATCGGTCACTGGTGGGAGGAAGGCGCGAACAGCCGCGCCGCACTGAAGGCGTTCTTCACCACCCGCACCGGCGACATGGGTCTCCTCGCCGGCACCTCGATCCTCTTCTTCTCCGCCAATGACTGGACGCAGAAGACCCTCGGTGTCTCGGGATTCTCCATCCGCGGTCTCTCGGCGTGGGCGCTCTCGGGCGACCCCAGCCACATGGCGATCGTGTGGGGCGCGGCCGCCCTCTTCATCGCCGCCATCGGCAAGTCCGGCCAGTTCCCGTTGCACACGTGGTTGCCCGACGCCATGGCCGGTCCCACCCCCGTGTCGTCGCTGTTGCACTCGTCCACCATGGTCGTGGCGGGTGTCTTCCTGGTGGCCCGTCTCTACCCGGTGTTCTTCACGGGCATGAGCATCCTGCACAGCAGCGCCAACTTCATCGTGATCATCGGCGGCGTCACCATCGTGATCGCCGCGGCGCTCGCGTTCGTGCAGACCGACATCAAGAAGGTGCTCGCGTACTCCACGGTCAGCCAGCTCGGCTACATGATGATGGGTCTCGGCGCGGGCGCATGGCTGCCCGCCGTGTTCCACATCTTCACCCATGCGTTCTTCAAGGCCTGTCTCTTCCTCGGTGCCGGTTCGATCAGCCACAGCGCGTCGCACCACAGCTTCGAGATGAAGAAGGACATGGGCGGCCTGCGCAAGTTCATGCCGGTCACGTTCGCCACCTGGGTCATCAGCACCCTGGCGCTGTGCGGCGTGTTCCCGTTCTCGGGCTTCTTCTCGAAGGACGAGATCATCGACAACGTCGGCCACAACGGCTACACGGTGTTCATGGTCATCGGCCTGTGCGGCGCCTTCCTCACGGCCGCCTACATGACTCGTGCGACCTACCTCACCTTCTTCGGTGAGCCCCGCGGGGCAGCCGCCGGTGAGCACCACGACGAGCACGGTGACGACCACGCCTCGCACGATGCGCATGATGACCACGCACATGACGCGCACGGTCACGATGCCCACGCGTCGCATGACACCCACGCAGCGCACGACGACCACCACGGTGACGCGCACCACGGTCCGCACGAGTCGCCGGCACTGATCACCGTGCCGTTGATCATCCTCGCGACGCTCGCCATCGGTTCCGGCTTCCTGAACGCAGCCCCGTTCGGCGAGAAGTGGGAGAACTTCAAGAAGTGGGTCGAGCCGCGCGTCGAGGTCATCAGCCCGACGGGTCTTGCCCAGGTCGTCGGCGGTGCCGGCGAGGGTCGCACGGTCGTGGTGTCGAGGCCGGCCGCCGAGGAGGCGACCCACGAGTCGCCGTGCGGAAACGAGACCCCGAAGGACGGCATCTGCGTCGCACCGCAGATCCACCACGCGCCGTTCAAGTGGTCGAAGGCGTTGATGAGCATGATCATCGTGTTCCTCGGCATGTTCATCAGCTGGACGCTCTGCGTGCAGCTCTACGAGAAGAAGAACAAGTCACTTGTCGGCCTCACGCAGCGCAACGCGCTGCTCGGCAG
>JBEGQK010000030.1:0-10672 GCA_041180985.1 Actinomycetota bacterium | reverse complement strand
GGCACCATGTCGCCGGTGACGAAGTGCTCGTCGGAGTGGCACATGCCTGCCACCTTCCAGTTGACGAGGACCTCGTTCGCCTTCGGCGGGTCGACGGTGATCTCCTCGATCTGCCATGCCTGGTCGATGCCCCGCAGGACTGCTGCACGTGACTTCATGTTCTTCCCCTGTGTTCCTTTTCGTCTCTTCGGTTCGTTCTATTCGTAGACCAGCACGCCGCGGATGTTCTTGCCGTCGCGCATGTCCTGGTAGCCCTGGTTGATTCCCTCGAGCGGGTAGGTGCGGGTGATCAGACCCTCGAGGTCGAACTTGCCCTCGCGCCAGAGCCCGAGCAGCTTCGGGATGTCGGCACGCGGGTTGCCCGAACCGAACAACGAACCGACGAGCTGCTTCTCCATGAGCGTGAGATCGAGCAGGCTGATGCCGGCACCCTTCGTCTCCATCGCGGGGTGGATGTTCGTGACGACCACGCGGCCGCGCTTGGCGGTGAGCGCCATGGCCTCGCCGAGCACGCCGCCGTCGCCGACGCCCATCGTCATGATGACCTTGTCGGCCATGGTTCCCCATGACAGTTCCTGCACGAGCCCGAACGCCTCGGCCATCGAGCTGGCGGTGTGGGTGGCGCCGAACTCCATCGCCTTCTCGCGCTTGAACTCGACCGGGTCGATCGCGATGATGCGCTTCGCACCGGCGAGCTTCGCGCCCTGCACGGCGTTCGCGCCGATGCCGCCCACGCCCACGACGCACACGGTGTCACCGGGCGAGACGTCGGCCGCGTACACGGACGAACCCCAGCCGGTGATGACGCCGCAGCCGAGCAGGCACGCCTTGTCGAGCGGGATGTCGTTGTCCACCTTGATGCACGACGCCTCGTTCACCACCGTGTGGTGGGCGAAGGTGCCGAGCATGCACATGAGGCTGAGGTCCTTGCCCTTCGCGTGGTGACGCGAGGTGCCGTCCGCGATCTGCAGGCCGAGTCCCATCGCGGCACCGAGGTCGCACAGGTTCTGGTGACCGTTCGAACAACTGGGGCACTTGCCGCACGAGGGGATGAAACCGAAGATGACATGGTCGCCGGGCTGCAGCCAGGTGACGCCGGGGCCGACCTCCTGCACGATGCCCGCGCCCTCGTGACCACCGATCACGGGGATGTTGGCGGGAAGATCGCCGGTGACGAGGTGCTCGTCGGAGTGGCACATGCCGGAGGCGACCATCTTCACCAGGACCTCGCCGGCCTTCGGCGGGTCGAGTTCGATCTCCTCGATGCTCCACGGAGCGTTGACTTCCCAGAGAACGGCGGCCTTGGTCTTCACGTGAAGTTCCCCCTTCGCCACGGCACCGTGCCGCGACCCCCCGAGACTAGTTCTGCCCGCCGAAGGGCCACCAACGGGGGAACCCTGACTACTGTGTGGGGCATGGAACAGGACAACACCCAGCAGACCGACGCCCAGTTCGCTGATTCCTCGGCCGCTGACACTGACGTCATCGAAGAACTGCTCGTCGAGGAGATCTCCATCGACGGCATGTGCGGCGTCTACTGAGCCGACCCGGTACGCACGCTTCCACCAGGGCCGTGACCGCCACCCTCGAATCCTCGTGCGCCGTGCACCCGCAGGTGGCCATCAGACCCGAGCCCTTCGGCGCCCTCGCCTACCACTACGGCAACCGTCGCCTCGTATTTCTCCGCCACCCCGATGTCGTGCGCGTCGTCACGTCGCTCGCCGACCACGCCACCGTCCGCGATGCACTCGTGGCGAACGGGATCGACGAGAAGCGCTGGCCGGCCTTCGTGAAGGCCATCGACTCGTTGACCACCTCGGAGATCATCAATGTCCACTGAATCACTCGTCGAGCAGATGAAGCACGGGCTGGACGCCCCCATCTGCCTCACATGGGAGCTCACGTACGCGTGCAACCTGGAGTGCATCCACTGCCTCAGCAGCAGCGGACGACGCGACCCGCGCGAACTCACCACCGAGCAGTGCATCGCCGTGCTCGACGAGCTGCGTGACCTGCAGGTCTTCTACATCAACATCGGCGGCGGCGAGCCGATGGTGCGGCGTGACTTCTTCGAGATCATCGAGCACTCGGTGTCGAACGGCATCGGCGTGAAGTTCTCGACCAACGGTGCGTTCATCGACGCAGCGAACGCACGGCGTCTCGCCGCCATGGACTACCTCGACATCCAGATCAGCCTCGACGGCGCTGACGCGGCGACGAACGACCCGGTGCGCGGCATCGGTTCCTACGACACCGCCATCACCGCCATGAACAACCTGCGCGACGCCGGGTTCGGCCAGTTCAAGATCTCCGTCGTCGTCACGCGCCATAACGTGGACCAACTGGACGACTTCAAGGCGCTCGCTGACTCCTACGGTGCGCAGTTGCGCATCACGCGCCTGCGCCCCGCCGGCCGCGGCGCGGACACGTGGCACCAGCTGCACCCCACGAACGAGCAGCAACGGCAGATCTACAACTGGTTGCTCGCCCACGGCGAGAACGTCCTCACCGGTGACTCCTTCTTCCACCTGAACGCGCTCGGTGAGTCGTTGCCGGGTCTCAACATGTGCGGTGCCGGTCGCGTCGTCAACCTGATCGATCCCATCGGCGACGTGTACGCGTGCCCGTTCGTCATCCATGACGATTTCAAGGCGGGCAACGTGCTCGACGAGGGCGGCTTCACCAGGGTGTGGCGCGAGAGTGACCTCTTCCTCAGCCTGCGCGAGCCGCAGAGTGCCGGTGCGTGCGCGTCATGCGGCGCGTTCGACGCATGCCAGGGCGGGTGCATGGCGGCGAAGTTCTTCACCGGCCTGCCCCTCGACGGCCCCGACCCCGAGTGCGTCGGCGGTGACGGCGAGGAACTGCTCGCTGCGGTCCCGATCACGCTCGCACCCCGACCGTCGCAGGACCACTCGAAACCCGCGCGCCCGCAGCGCGCCGCAGTCCCCGTGGCCGGCAACTGAGATGAACACCCTCACCATCTCGCTGGCCGTCGTCGCGGCGTATTTCTGCGGCACCCTCCCGTCGGCGATCGCCGTGGCGAGGTCAAAGGGTGTGGACATCACTTCGTTCGGTTCCGGCAACCCCGGGGCCAGCAACGTCGGCCGGGCACTCGGCACCAAGTACTTCATCATCGTGATGGTGATGGACGCGCTGAAGGGCGCGATTCCCGTTGCCGTCATGCTCGGTGACCGCCACATCGCCTACGTGTGCGGCGCCGCAGCTGTCCTCGGCCACGTCTTCCCCATCACCCGCAAGTTCCGCGGCGGCAAGGGAGTGGCAACCGGTGCCGGCGTGGTCCTGGTGCTCCACCCGTTCATTCTCCTCGCGGCGTTCGCGACATGGCTCGTGCTGTCGAAGGTCACGGGCAAGGCATCGATCGCGTCGATCGTCGCGGTTCCCGTGGTGGTCGGCGGGTTCGTGGTCGCCGACGTGCCGATGTGGGAAGTGTGGTCCGTCATCGGGATCGGCCTCCTCGTCGAGATCCGGCATCTCGGCAACATCAAGCGGTTGCTCTCCGGTTCGGAGAACCGGATGTCCGGTTCGTCGTCGTAGCGGCCATGGCCCCGGTCGTGGTGGTGCCTCTCGGCGCGTGGGAGCAGCACGGCCCGCACCTGCCGTCCGACACCGACACCCTGATCATCTCCGCGGTGGCCGCCGCCGCAGTCGCGCAGTTCCCCGGTGTCGTGCTCGCTCCCGCGCTGCCCATCACGGCGAGCGACGAGCACCACGGCTTCGACTCGACCCTCAGCATCGGCACGGAAGCATTCGCGTCGTCGGTGGTCGCCATCGCGCGCTCCGCATCATGGGCCGCCGGCGTCCTCTTCGCGAACGGTCACGGCGGCAATGCCGACGGTCTGGCAATGGCCCGCGAGGCAATGGACAACGAGGGACTCTGTCATGACGTCTGGTCGATGCCGCTCTACGACGGTGCGGACATGCATGCCGGACGCACCGAGACTTCGGTGATGCTGCACCTTCACCCCGGCCTCGTGGACATGTCGCTCGCCACGGCCGGCAACACCGCGCCGCTGGACGACATCATCGAACCGATGCGCGCGGGTGGTGTGCGATCGGTGTCCGCGAACGGTGTCCTCGGTGACGCCACGGCCGCGAGCGCATCCCACGGGCGCGCCGTGTTCGAGATGTGGGTGGCGTCACTCGTGCAACGGTTGCGGGCCGTCACGGCAGACTGGTCCCATCATGCGTGAATTGCGGAGGGACAAGCACTGGTGGCGCGCCAAGGACGGCAACGGTCTCGTCGCCGGGACACCGGGGACGTTCTTCAGGCTCACGGAGAAGGGGTCACAGGTCATCGACTCGGTCGAGGCAGGTCACCCCGCCGGTGATTCCCCGTTGATCGACAGGTTGATCGCGGCCGGCGCGGTGCATCCGTTGCCCGGTGTCAGTCTTCCGGTCGACCAATTGACCGTGGTCATCCCCACGTACGCACGCTCCGACGACGATGTCATGCGGGTGCGGGCCCTCGTCGGCGCGCTCGCTCCGCTGGCGGTCGTGGTCGTCGACGATGCCTCACCCGTCGCAGTGAACGTGGACGCCCACAAGGTCGTGCGTCTCGAGAAGAACTCCGGACCCGGTGCGGCCCGCAACGCCGGCGTGCGGGAGGTCACCACCCCGTTCGTCGCGTTCGTCGACGATGACGTCGAGGTCACGGCCGGGCAGTTGCTCGAGCTCAGCGGCCATTTCACCGACCCGAACGTCGCGTGCGTCGCGCCACGCGTGTCCACCGATGTCGGCCGGACCTTCGTGTCGCAGTACGAAGCGGTGCGCAGCCCGCTCGACATGGGGCCGGCGCCCGCACGCGTGCGCCCAGGTTCCCTGGTGCCCTTCGTGCCGAGCGCGGTGCTCGTCGCACGCACCTCCGCAGTGATGGAGGCATTCGACGAATCACTGCGCTTCGGCGAGGATGTCGAATTCGAGTGGCGATCCGTCAGTGATTCAGCCCAGTGCCGCTACGAACCGACGGTCGTGTGCCGTCACCCTGCCCGACCGTCGATCCCAGCGATGCTCAAGCAGAGATTCCACTACGGACGGAGCGCGGCGGACATCGACAAGCGGCTGCCGTGGTCGGTGGCACCGGTCCGCGGGAACCTCTTCCATGTTCTCCCTCTTGTGTTGTTGCTCGCCGGCCAGGCGTTCTGGGCCGTCGAGGCCGCGTTCATCTCGGTCGTCTTCACGTTCGTCACGCTCCGGCGGATGGGACTGTCCTCGCGCAAGAAATCGGCGGTCGCGCGGTTGAGCCTCGCGGTGTCGTCACGTCACGTCGCAACCGCGGTCACGAGGGAATGGTGGCCCGTCTTTCTCGTCTTCTCCGCGTGGCAGCCGGTGAGCTTTGCCTACTGGCTGGCAGCGAGCGGTCTCGTGCTCGTCGACATCGTGAAGCTCCGCCCGGTGAACATCGCCGCGTTCGTCCCGCTGCGTCTCCTCGACAACGTCGCGTACGGGGCGGGCGTGTGGGCAGGTGCCGTGCGCACCCGTTCGGTGCGTTGCCTGTTGCCGAGGCTCAGCCTTGTGCAGCGACGCGGCGGCTGATGTCGGCGCAGTCGAGGCACACCGATTCGGGCACCAGGTTCCACCGCATCAGCTGACCGAAGATCGCACAACCGAGGCAGTAACCGACGAAGGCCTCGAGCGACGCAGCGAACGCGAGCATCGCGATGACGACGAACGACGCAGTGTGCAGGTCAAGCAGCCACAGCACCGATGCGGTGATGCTGAACGTCGCACCGATGCCCTGTGCGAACCGCTTCGGAGGACCGGGGACGAACGAGTGCTCGCGGTGGATGCGCGGTGTGATCACCTGCGTGGCAAGACGCCCGAGCGGGCTGAGGGTGGGGCCGGTCAACACTCGCGCGACGAATCCGTAGGTCAGTGGCACGAGCACCCACCCGCTTCCCGTGACGAGGAACAGGACGCTCATGAACACGGCCCCGGTGGCGACGATGCGGGCGCTCGTCTCGTTGACCGGGTTCGGGAAACCGAGGATTTTTGCCATGCCGACACGCTAGGTCCCAAAACCCGACCAAACAACTCAGGATTAGCCTGCTCGCTACCCTGTCGGGGTGACGATTCGCCTTGCCGTTCATGAGGTCAAGTGGCAGAACCACGTCCAATCGATCGCCCGGTCCATGCCCGGTCTGGTCCCCGTCGTCAAGGGCAACGGATACGGGTTCCGCCGCTGGAACCTGATGCCGCTCGCCGGACAGCTGGCCGCCGAGGTTGCGGTCGGCACCGTCTACGAGGTGCGTGACGTGCCGGTGGGAATCGTGCCCATCGTCCTCACCCCCACCCTCACCGTTCCCCCGCAGAGCCTCCCCCGCAGCACGGTCCTCACCGTGGGCAGCATCCAGCACGTCCATGCCCTCGTCCACCACGGGTGGCGCGGTGACGTCATGGTGAAGCTGCAGTCATCGGCGATGCGCTTCGGGGTCACGCAACCCGAGTTCGTCCCGCTCATCGAGGAACTGCGCGCCAACCACTTCACCATCCACGGATACGCAATCCACCCGCCGATCGAGGGCGACCCCACGAACCACGTGCGCGACATCGAGCGGTGGATGCGCATCATCCCGAACGACGCACCGGTGTACGTCAGCCATCTCGACGCCGCATCGTACGAGCACGTGCGCTCCCGTCACCCCGAGCGTTCGTTCCGCATCAGGCTCGGCACCGCGCTGTGGCACGGCGACAAGTCGATGATGCAGCTGTCCGCCGACGTTCTCGACCACCACCCCGTCGAGACGGGAATGCGCGCCGGTTACAGGCAGATCGCCATTGCCGGGCCGGGCGAGATCGTGCTCGTTGGTTGCGGAACGGCCCACGGAGTGCGCTTGCTGGACGACGGCCGCAGCCCCTTCCATTACCAACGGCAGCGCCTCAATGTCCTCGAGCCGCCGCACATGCACACCTCCATGTTGTTGCTGGCCCGCGGACGCCCGATCCCGCCCGTCGGCGAGTGGATCGACGTGCAGCAACCGCTCACACGCGTGCAGGTCGACCTGCTGCAGTGGGTGCGCTGACTACTTCGCGCTGCGGTTGAGACCGCGCCAGCCGACTGCCGCCGCACCGACCAGCGGTCCCTCGTCCGCGAGACGCGCAGGCACGATGCGCGCGCCCTTCGCGAAGTCGATGCCGCAGAGTTCGTCCAGCGTCCGTTGCGCGGCGTTGAAGAACGTGGCGCCGAAACCGATCGCCACGCTCCCGCCGACGACAGCGAGCTTCAGGTCGAGAAGATTGCACACCGACGCGACGCCACGACCGACGAGTCGTCCCGCGCGCTGCATGGTCTCGTACGTCGGCTCGGTGGGCGGACGGCCGGTGATCGCCTCGATTGCCGGGCCGGAGGCCTCCGCCTCCAGGCAGCCACGTCCGCCGCAGACGCACCGACGGCCGTTCGGCTCCACCACGACATGGCCGATGTGGCCCGCGTTCCCGGATGCGCCCTCCAGAAGCTCCCCGTTCAGCACGATGCCGCCACCCACGCCGGTGGACACGACCATTGCGATGAAGTTGTCGACGCCCTTCGCGGCCCCCAGCCACCCCTCGGCCAGGGCGAGGGCCTTCGCGTCACCGTCGCCGAAGACGGGAACGCCCACCAGGCTCACCAAACTGCTGCGCAGAGGGAAGTCCCGCCACGCCTTGATGTTCAGCGGCGAGACCAACTCGCAGTTCGTCGTGATCGGGCCGGCCGACCCGACGCCGCACACGACGATGCGCCCGTCATGACGCTCGACGGCCTTCTGCATCTGGGACCTCACGATGCGGGCGAGTTCGTCGAACAACTCGTCGGCGTTGTCACGGTGGTCGATGCGGTGGATCTCGCGGTCCAGCAGTTCGCCCGCGCGGTTGACGAGACCGACAGCGAATTTCGTCCCACCGATGTCAATGGCAAGCGCGAGGTCCATAGGGCTTCCCATTGTCGCAACATCGTCCATGCCGAGCACCGTTATGAAACATAACCGACCGTGTCGGCAACAGGTACTTTGTCGTGGTGGCGAACGACTGGGACGCGATCATCGAACACGAAACGGCACAGTCGTACTACTCCGAACTCCGTGACTTCGTCGACACCGAACGTCGTGCGCACCGTGTGTACCCGCCGCTCGAAGACGAACTTGCGGCGCTGCGGATCACTTCGCGTGCCGGTACGAAAGTGGTCATCCTCGGCCAGGACCCGTACCACGGCGATGGGCAGGCACACGGATTGAGTTTCTCCGTGCGTGACGGCGTGCGCATGCCACCGTCGTTGCGCAACATCATCACCGAGCTTCGCGACGACACCGGAGTCGACGAGCCACACAGCGGAAACCTCACCGCATGGGCGCGGCGCGGTGTGCTGTTGCTCAACACGACGCTCACCGTGCGCGAGGGTGCGGCAGGCTCGCACCAGGGCAAGGGATGGGAACGGTTCACCGACGCGATCATCTCCTCGGTCAACGAGAAGAACGAGCGCACTGTGTTCGTGCTGTGGGGCAACCATGCGCGGCGGAAACGCCCGTTGATCACGAATCCCGTGCATTTCGTGCTCGAAAGCGCGCATCCATCGCCTCTTTCGGCAAGGAACGGCTTCTTCGGCAGCAGACCTTTCTCGCGGGCAAACGCAGCGCTCATCGATGCCGGGATCGAACCGGTGGACTGGTCACTGACGCCGAGCGATTGAGCGGAACTATCGTGTCGACGTGGCATCCATCCGTCGTGACATTCACATCGCACAGCCGCCGGACGTCGTGTGGGCGTTCCTCGGCAATCCGGCCCGACTGCACGAGTGGTTCCCCATCGTCGACTGCAGGGTCGAGGGCACCAAGCGTTGGATCACGCTCGGGACGGGGATCACGTTCGAGGAGGACATCCTCATCGTCGACAACGACGCCCGGCGGTTCCAGTACTCCATCGTGAACAACCTGCTCATCAAGGACCACTTCGGCACCCTCGACGTCCTCGATGACGGCCACGGTCACAGCATCGTCACGTACCAGACCCAGTGCACACCGAACGTCCTCGCACTCGTCACCGCCGGGGCGTCCGGCGAGGGCCTGCGGAAGGCAAAGCAAATACTCGAAGGAGACAAGTGATGGGCCGCAGGATCCTCTTCATCACCACCGACCAGCAGCGGTTCGATTCGCTCGGTTGCAACGGCGGGACGATCGCGCGCACGCCGAACATCGACAGGCTCGCCGCCGACGGCATCAACTACACGCGCGCCCACCCGCAGAACGTGGTGTGCATGCCGTCGCGCAGCACCATGATCACCGGCCAGCACGTCGCCACTCACGGGGTGTGGATGAACGGCGTCCCGTTGCCCGAGGACGCACCCAGCATCGCCATGACGCTCCGCCAGGCCGGGTACAAGACCGCGTTGGTCGGAAAGGCCCACTTCGAGCCGTTGCTCGACCCCTTCCTGCGTTTCGCGGAGAACCGCATGGGCCGCGACGGCACCAACGCCGAGTGGGTCACCATGCCCGACGGCAGCCGCGTGCCGCACCGCGGGTTCGACCACATGGAATTCGCCGGTCACGGGGCCGCGGGCAACCTGCACTACGTGGGATGGCTGCGCGAGAACCACCCCGAGACCATCGCGAAGTTCGTCCCGAACCTTGATGCCGACCTCGAGGTGACCACCGAGCCGGGCGGCGACACCGGTGCCGTGCAGGTGCGCAACACGAACGACATCAACCGCGAGTGGTACCACACCGACTGGGTTGCGGACCGCACGATCGCATGGCTCGACTCGCTCGATCAGAACGACGACTGGTTCTGCTGGATGTCGTTCCCCGACCCGCACCACCCGTGGGACCCGCCAAAGAGCGAACTGCACCGTGTCGACTGGCGCGACCTCGACCTGCCGGCCGGCTACATCGCGGACGCGGACGAGCGCGAGCGCGTTCTCGCCGACAAGCCCGCGCACTGGATGGGTTGGTACAACGGCACGTTCGTGTCGAACTACGAGGCACCGCTGAAGTGGGTGCCCGCCACGCTGCAGCCGGACAACATCCGCGAGATCAACGCGATGGTCCACGTGAAGAACGAACTGATCGACGAGGCCGTCGGCCGCGTGCTCGCCGGCATCAAGGCGCGCGGCTGGGAGGACGACGTCGACATCGTGTTCACCACCGACCACGGCGAAATGCAGGGTGACTTCGGTTTCCTCTTCAAGGGTCCGTACCACGTGGACGCGTTGATGCGCCTGCCTCTCATCTGGAAGCCGGCGAAATCCGCCGGTGTCTCCCCCGCAACCGTGTCGGCACCCGTCGGTCACGTGTCGTTGGCGGCGACATTTGCCTCTATCGCCGGCCTGCCACAACCGGATTACGCAGAGGCACCGGCACTCCCCGTCAACGACGAGGATGCACGGTCACGCGGTCTCGAGCGCGTGCTCACGGAGTGGGACAGCATCCTGTTCGGCAAGAAGGTCGGCGTGCGCACCATCTTCCGCGACAACTGGACGTGTTCCGCGATGCTGCCGGGAACCCTGCATGACGGAACCGAGGGCGAGCTGTACGACCATTCGAACGACCCGCTCCAGCGCGTGAACAGGTGGAACGACCCGTCCGTGCGCTCGCTGCGCGACGACATGCTGGCCGACATGTGGGACCACCTCCCCACGCCGGCGGTGCCGCGTCGCGAGTGCGACGCACCCGTCTGATCAGTCGTT
>JBEGQK010000029.1:0-2519 GCA_041180985.1 Actinomycetota bacterium | reverse complement strand
GTTTCCTCAAGCGTTCGGGTGCGTACGGGGGTCGGGACTCTCACTAGGTTTGGCTCATGCGCACACGCCTGACCGAACTGCTCGACATCGAACTCCCCGTGATGCTCGCGGGCATGGGGGGTGTCTCCTACAGCGACCTCGTGGCCGCCGTGTCCGAGGCCGGCGGCATCGGCACCTTCGGTGCGGCACCCATGTCGACCGAACTCCTCGTGTCGGAGATGGCGCGGGTCCGCTCCATGACGAAGAAGCCGTTCGGCGTGGACCTGCTCACCGCATCCCCCGACTCGGTCATGCGCAACGTGAAGGCGATCATCGAGGGCGGCGCCAGCATCTACGTGGCCGGCCTCGGCGTGCCGCGCGAGGTCATCGACGAACTGCACCGCAACAACATCCTCGTCGGCTCGATGTGCGGCAAGGTCCGGCACGCGATCGCCGCGGTCGAATCCGGATGCGACTTCGTCGTCGCCCAGGGAACGGAGGCCGGCGGCCACACGGGCACCGTCGCGACAATGGCACTCGTGCCACAGGTCGTCGATGCAGTCGGTGACCGCGTCCCGGTCGTCGCCGCCGGCGGCATCTTCGACGGCCGCGGACTCGCCGCGGCGCTCGCTCTCGGCGCGGACGGCATCTGGGTGGGCACGAAGTTCATCGCCACCCACGAGGCACACACCGGCCAGGGTTACAAGGAGCGCATGGTCGAGATCAACGAGGACGACACCGTCATCAGCCGTGCGTACACCGGCAAGACCTGCCGCGTCATCCGCACCGAGTGGTCACAGCAGTTCGAGGAGCACCCCGAGAAGCTGAAGAAGTTCCCCGAGCAGGTCATGGTCGCCGCGGCTGCCGGCGTGCAGCAACTGGGCAGCGGTCCCGACGTGGTTCTCGACACGAACCGCGCGTTCATGGCGTGCGGCCAGGCTGCCGGCGCCGTGAAGGAGATCGTGCCGGCGCGTCAGGTCGTCGAGGAGTTCATGGACGGCTGCCGCAGGGCCATCGCGCGCCTGTCGTCACTCTGACAGTGAGTGGCGTCCGCGACTCGGCCGAGGCGGTCTGGCAGGAGACGATCCTGCCGACGCTCTGCGAGTACGTCCGCATCCCGAACGTGTCCGCTGCGTACGACGCGCAGTGGCGCGAGCACGGCCACATGATGCGCGCCGCCGAACTGATGCGCGACTGGTGCCTCTCGCGGCCGGTCGCGGGGATGACGGTCGAACTGCTCACCCATGAATTGCTGAGTCCGCTCCTCATCATCGAGATCGACGCGTCGGGCACGGACCGCGACGACACGGTCCTGCTGTACGGCCATCTCGACAAGCAGCCGGAGATGACCGGATGGCGCGCTCCGTACGGTCCGTGGGAACCGGTCATCGACAACGGACGGCTCTACGGGCGCGGCGGCGCCGATGACGGGTACGCGGTCTTCGCCTCCCTCACCGCCATCGAGCTCGCCCAGCGCGAGGGACGTCCGCACACCCGCTGTGTCGTGCTGATCGAGGCGAGCGAGGAGAGCGGCAGCATCGACCTGCCGGCGTGGCTCGACATCATCGCGCAACGACTGCGCACGCCGTCACTCGTCGTCTGCCTCGATTCGGGTTGTCTCGACTACGAGCGCATGTGGGTCACCACCTCGCTGCGCGGTCTCGCCGACGGTGTCCTCACCGTGGACGTCCTCGAGGAGGGCGTGCACAGCGGGGACGCGAGCGGTGTCGTGCCGTCATCGTTCCGCATCGCACGCAACCTGCTCGATCGCCTGGAGGACTCGGCCACCGGCCACATCACGCTCCCGGCGCTGCACGCCGACATCCCGGCCCACCGGGTGCGCGAGGCGGAGCAGACCGCGGCCGAATTCCCGCAACCCATCTCCGGGCACTTCCCGTTCGTCGGGTCGACGCAGCCGATGACAGAGGACCCGACCGAACAGTTGCTGAACCGCACGTGGAGACCCACGCTCTCCACCACCGGTGCCGACGGGTGGCCGCCCACGAACCGCGCGGGCAACGTGCTGCGTCCCGGCACGTCGCTGCGGCTCTCGTTCCGGCTCCCGCCCACGTGCGATGCGGATGCAGCACTTCGCGCGATCATCGACACGCTCGAGACCGACCCTCCGCATTCCGCCTCCGTCTCGTTCACCGACACCCACGCGGCATCGGGGTGGGACGCGCCTGCGTTCGACCCGTGGTTGACGCACGCGCTCACCGAGGCTTCACTCGCCACGTTCGGAGAGGAGCCCCGCACGTTCGGCGAGGGCGGGAGCATCCCGTTCATGGGCATGCTCGGGAGTCGCTTCCCCGCCGCGCAGTTCGTCATCACGGGCGTGCTCGGGCCGGGGGCGAACGCGCACGGACCGAACGAGTTCATGCACATCGACACGGCGGTGAGCCTGACGGCGGCCATGTCTCTCATCCTCTCCGCGCACGCCGACAGGCCGTAGGGTCGCTGCGTGTTCTCCCTCCTGCGGCGCAACCGCAACATCCGTCTTGTCGTCTCCGCCCAGGTCATCAGCTACCTCGGCGACTGGT
>JBEGQK010000028.1:0-3844 GCA_041180985.1 Actinomycetota bacterium | reverse complement strand
TCTCGTACTCAATGTGAGCAATCGAGATCGTGATACCACGGGCCTTTTCCTCGGGCGCCTTGTCGATCTGATCGAACGGCGTGTAATCAGCCAACCCACGATCAGCCAACGTCTTCGAAATAGCAGCCGTCAACGTGGTCTTGCCATGGTCAATGTGACCCATGGTGCCGATATTCACGTGCGGCTTTGTGCGCTCAAACTTTGCTTTGCTCATTACTAGTTTCCTGCCAGTAGTTGGTGATCTTGGGTTGTCAATGTTCCGAGGATTCGCGGCGATTACTCGCCACGGACCCGCTTCACGATTTCTGTCGCGATTACATCCGGCACCTGCTGGTACGAATGGAACTGCATCGTGTAGGTCGCGCGACCCTGGGTGCGCGAACGCAGGTCCGTACTGTATCCGAACATCTCGGAAAGCGGAACCTGCGCACGGACGACCTGGGTGTTGCCGCGGGCTTCCATGCCCTCGATGCGGCCGCGACGGCTGCTGAGGTCGCCCATGACGTCACCCATGTACTCGTCCGGGGTCACGACCTCAACGGCCATGATCGGCTCGAGGAGCACGGGGCGTGCCATCTCGGCGGCCTTCTTGAACGCCATCTGACCGGCGATCTTGAACGCCATTTCCGACGAGTCGACGTCGTGGTACTGGCCGTCGACCAGGGTGGCCTTCACGTCCACAGTGGGGTAGCCGGCGAGCACGCCGCTCTCGAGAGCAGCCTGGATGCCCTGGTTGGTCGGCTGGATGTACTCGCGCGGGACGCGACCACCGGTGATGGCGTCGACGAACTCGTAACCGCCGCCGGGGCCCGTGGGCTCGAGCGTGATCTTGACGACCGCGAACTGACCCGAACCACCGGACTGCTTGATGTGGCGGTATTCGACCGACTCCACCTTCTTGGTGATGGTCTCGCGGTACGCAACCTGCGGCTTGCCGACGGTTGCCTCGACGTTGAACTCGCGCTGCATGCGGTCCACGAGGATCTCGAGGTGCAGCTCGCCCATGCCGGAGATGACCGTCTGCGCGGTCTCCTCGTCGGTGCGGATGCGGAACGTGGGGTCCTCGTCCGACAGCGACTTGAGGGCCTTGCCCAGCTTGTCCTGGTCGTCCTTGGTCTTCGGCTCGATGGCAACGTGAATCACCGGCTCCGGGAATTCCATGCGCTCGAGGATGACGAGGTTCGCGCGGTCACAGAGGGTGTCGCCCGTGGTGGTCTCCTTGAAACCGAGACCGGCGACGATGTCGCCCGCCATTGCCACGTCGAGGTCCTCGCGCTGGTTCGCGTGCATCAGGAGGATGCGCCCGAGGCGCTCCTTGCGCTCCTTGGTGGAGTTGTAGATCTCGTCGCCCTTGTTGACCGTGCCGGAGTAGACGCGGAAGTACGTGAGCTTGCCGAAGGGGTCGGCAACGATCTTGAACGCGAGCGCGGCGAACGGGCCGTTCTCGTCGGCCTTCCGCACGATGACCTCGTCGCCCTTGGCGTTCGTGCCCTCTGCGGGCGCGATGTCGAGCGGGCTCGGCAGGAAGTCGACGACGGCGTCGAGCATCGGCTGGACACCCTTGTTCTTGAACGCGGATCCACAGAGGACCGGTACGAAGTCGAACGCGAGTGTGCCTGCGCGGAGCGCGCGCTTGATGTCGGCCTCGGTGACCTCCTCGCCGCCGAGGTACTTCTCCATGAAGGCGTCGTCGCTCGTGGCGATGGTCTCGAGGAGGAGGGTGCGGTACTCGTTGGCCTCGTCGACCTGGTCGGCCGGGATGTCGATCTCGTCCCACTTGGCGCCGAGTTCCTCGTCGCGCCAGATGAGAGCCTTCATCTTCACGAGGTCGATGAGACCTGCGAAGGGCTTGTTGGACTCCGGGCCGCCGGCGCCGACGGGCAGCTGGATGATGGCGGGGACGGCCTGCAGGCGGTCCTTCACCATGTCGACGGTGCGGTAGAAGTTCGCGCCGATGCGGTCCATCTTGTTGATGAAGCACATGCGGGGCACCTTGTACTTGTTGGCCTGGCGCCACACGGTCTCGGTCTGGGGCTCCACGCCGGCGACCGAGTCGAACACGGTCACGGCGCCGTCGAGGACGCGCAGTGAGCGCTCCACTTCCACGGTGAAGTCCACGTGGCCGGGGGTGTCGATGATGTTGATGCGGTGGTTGTTCCAGATGCAGGTGGTGGCAGCGGACGTGATGGTGATGCCGCGCTCCTGCTCCTGGGCCATGTGGTCCATGGTCGCTGCGCCCTCGTGCACCTCGCCGATCTTGTAGCTCTTGCCCGTGTAGTACAGGATGCGCTCGGTCGTGGTGGTCTTGCCGGCGTCGATGTGCGCCATGATGCCGATGTTGCGGGTGCGATCGAGTGGGTATTCACGCTTGGCCATTGCTGTTCACCTTGTCAATGTTCTGGTTGGGGGTCTGTTCGAATCTGTGTGAGACAGACGGAAGCGCACCTCAGGCTCTGCTGGCGGTGCGCTTTCGTTGTTTCGTGGTGGTCTGTCGTGCGACTACCAGCGGTAGTGCGCGAAGGCCTTGTTGGACTCGGCCATCTTCTGCATGTCGTCGCGCTTCTTCATCGCGGCGCCGAGGCCGTTGGCGGCATCGAGCAGTTCGTTGGCGAGGCACTCCGCCATCGTCTTCTCGCGACGTGCGCGCGAGTAGTCGACGACCCAACGGATGGCGAGGGTGGATGCACGGCGGGGACGGACCTCGACCGGGACCTGGTAGGTGGCACCACCGACGCGGCGGCTGCGCACTTCCAGCGGCGGCTTCACGTTCTCGATGGCGCGCTTCAGGGTGGCGATCGGCTCGGTGCCGGTCTTCTTCTCGATGATGTCGAGTGCGTCGTAGACGATCTTCTCGGCGATGCTCTTCTTGCCGTGGAGCATGACCTTGTTGGTCAGCTGCGTGACGAGGAGCGAACGGTAGATCGGGTCGGCGACGAGTTCGCGTCGCTGTGCTGGTCCCTTGCGCGGCATTGCTGTTCCTTCTTACTTCTCGCGCTTTGCGCCGTAACGGCTGCGCGCCTGCTTGCGGTTCTTCACGCCGGCTGCGTCGAGCGCGCCGCGGATGATCTTGTAACGCACACCCGGGAGGTCACGGACACGACCACCGCGCACGAGCACGATCGAGTGCTCCTGCAGGTTGTGGCCCTCGCCCGGGATGTAGGCGGTGACTTCGGCACCACTGGACAGACGCACACGGGCGACCTTGCGCAGGGCCGAGTTCGGCTTCTTCGGCGTCTGGGTGAACACGCGCGTGCACACACCGCGACGCTGCGGCGAACCCTTCAGTGCGGGGGTCTTCGTCTTGGTTGTCTTCGTGCTGCGACCCTGGCGGATCAACTGCTGAATTGTGGGCACGCTTCTACCTCTTGTGTAAAGAAATCTGGTGTGAACCGGGGGTTTTGACCACCCGATGGCTCACGCCGTCAAGGTTGTCAAGGCTATGGGCGGGTGTCCCCCGGTGGCAACCTGCCACCGGGGACTAGATGGCCGACGATTCGTCGGCATCTCCGCCTTCGTTGTCTGCCGGATCAGCCTCGAACGAGGCCGGCGCGGCGGGGGCTTCCATGACGGCAACCGGGGATTCCTGGGCCTCGGCACCCGGCACGTACGAACCCTGCAGGCCCGCCAGGTAGGCGGCCGGGTCGGCTTCGTCGGTGCTGAAGTACTCGAGCGGCTCGTAGTCCGGGGCGTCGATGTCGAACCAGCGGTACTTCTCCATGCCGGTGCCGGCAGGGATCAGCTTTCCGATGATGATGTTCTCCTTCAGGCCCAGCAGGTTGTCGCCGCGGCCGTCGATTGCTGCCTCGGTGAGGACGCGGGTGGTCTCCTGGAAGGAGGCCGCCGA
>JBEGQK010000027.1:0-51579 GCA_041180985.1 Actinomycetota bacterium | reverse complement strand
GGCCTCATGACCTTCGAGGACATCATGGAGACCATCGGGACGGGTGACCGGAACACCAGGTACCTGCTGCCCGATGTGTGTCTCAATGGAGAACGGTTCCTGGACGGGCATACTGTCGGCGAGCTTTCGCGGGTGCACAACGTGGAGGTCATGCCGACATCCGGCTCCGCCCTGCGAGCCCGGATCCAACAGTTCACCGGAGCCCCCTCATGACACAGACGCAGAAGTTGCCCACTGTCGTCATCGTCGGTCGCCCGAACGTCGGCAAGAGCACGTTCTTCAACCGCATCATCGGCGAACAGACCGCCATCGTCGAGGACCGGCCGGGCGTGACTCGGGACAGGAACACGCGGACGGCATCGTGGCTCGGAAACGAGTTCAACATCGTCGACACAGGCGGATGGCTCCCGTCCGGCTCGGAACTGGACGACAAGGTCAGCCGCCAGGTCGAGGAAGCCGTGCGCACCGCCGACCTCGTGATTTTCATGGTCGACGCGTCGATCGGGGTGACCGACGAGGACGAAGGTGTCGCCGATTGGCTCAGGCGATCGGGCGTGCCGGTCATCCTCGCCGCGAACAAGTCCGACAACGACCGTCGTGAGCTCGACCGCTGGTCGTTCATGTCGCTCGGACTGGGCGAGCCGTACCCGGTGAGTGCCCTCCATGGCAGACGTAGCGGGGATTTCCTCGACATCGTCATCGAGCATCTCGATTTCGGTGACGAGGTCGAGGTCGATGACGAAGGGCTGGAGGAGGTCGAACCGTCGGAAACCGACGGCGTGCCCCGGGTGGCGCTGGTCGGGCGCCCGAACGTGGGCAAGAGCACGCTCTTCAACCGTCTCGTCGGGGCAGAGCGCTCGGTGGTCCACGACATGCCCGGCACGACGCGGGACGCAATCGACACGTTGGTCGAGACCGAGGACGGTCCGTTGGTGTTCATCGACACTGCCGGAATGAGAAAGAGGAGCCGCATCGATGATTCTGCGGAGTATTTCTCGCTCGTCCGGGCCCTTCGCGCGATTGACGAGGCAGACGTCGCGATGCTGGTCATCGATGCCACTGTGTCAGTGACGAGCCAGGACCAGCGCCTGGCGGAGCGCATCGACGCTGCGGGTTGTCCCATTCTCATCGTGCTGAACAAATGGGAGCTTCTGGAGTCCGAGGCCAGGCGGGCAGTCGAGGCCGATTTGTCGCGCATGCTGTACTTCATCTCGGACTCGCCGGTACTGAAGATCTCGGCCCTTACGGGGAAGGGAGTGCACAAACTTCGCCCGGTCCTGCAGGAGACCATCGAGCAGTACCACCGTCGCGTGCCGACTCGCGACGTGAACCGGATCATTGCGGAGGCACAGCAGAAGCAGCCCGCAGGCGGCGGGGCCCGCGTCCTCTACGCAGTGCAGGGCGCCATCGACCCGCCGACTTTCACCCTGTTCGTGAACCGTGACCTTCCCGCGCCGTACATCCGCTACCTCGAGAGATCCATCCGTGAGGGCTTCGGCTTCGGTTCGGTCCCCCTGAAACTGCGGGTCCGGCGCAAGGGGGACTGACATGCCGTGGTGCGAACCGTGTGCGAAGTACCTGACACCGTCGTCAGTCAACGAGGACGGAACGTGTCCCGGCTGCGGGGAAGTGGTGCAGCACGCGACGGTGAACGGCGAGCGCATCACGGTGGACACTCTCGACCTGAAGAAACTCGCAGGCAAGGAATCGGAGAAGTTGCCCTGGCACTTCAAGCTGCTCGTCGGACTCCTGTGCGTCTACATGGGATGGCGGATCGTCCAGCTCTTCGTCTAGGCGCAACTGCCGTCGCGGACCGCTAGCCTCTACGGGATTCGGGCTGTGGCGCAGCTTGGTTAGCGCGCTTGTCTGGGGGACAAGAGGCCGTGGGTTCAAATCCCGCCAGCCCGACCATGTGTGGACGCTTCGTCGGCAACTTCACCACCCAGGCCCTTCTCGAGGAGATTCTCGAGGCGGTCCCCGGTGTTCAGGTGGAGATTGAGCCTGATGTGCCCCGGGAAGTCCACAACTTCAACACGGCTCCGACCCAGGTGGTGCCGATAGTGATTGCCCTGAACGGTGCGCTCGTGATGAGACCCGCGTGCTGGGGATTGCTTCCGTCGTGGTCCAAGGACGCTTCGGCGGCGGCAAAGATGATCAATGCGAGGTCGGAGACGATCACCGAGAAGCCTTCGTTCCGGAATCTCGTGAAGTCCCACAGGGCGATGATCCCGATGAGCGGCTTCTACGAATGGGACCGCAGCGACCCGAAGGTCAAGCGACCATTCTTCGTCCCGCGGGCAGACGGCAGGACCATGTGGGCTGCGGGCTTGTGGACCAACAGCCCGTTGCTGGACGGCGCAACGACGTTCACGATGATCACGCGGGAGAGCTACGACGATCTCTCGATAATCCACGACAGGTCACCAGTGCAGTTGTCGCTGGTCGACTGCGTCGACTGGGTCGCTGCGGATGCGGCCCCGTTGGAGCTTCTCCACCTGACGTCACAGCCGAGACTCGCCCCGTACGAGGTCGACAAAAAGGTCAATTCCGTCCGCAACAACGGAGCGGATCTGTTGCTGGCAGCCCGGCCGGAGGAGCCGGACACCCTCTTCTGATTCAGATCGAAGCAAGCGCGGCG
The DNA here is from genome assembly GCA_041180985.1 of Actinomycetota bacterium. Classification (GTDB taxonomy): domain Bacteria; phylum Actinomycetota; class Acidimicrobiia; order Acidimicrobiales; family Ilumatobacteraceae; genus UBA2093. The sequence goes on along the minus strand of JBEGQK010000027.1, from coordinate 48,941 downwards.
ACGATCCGCACCGCGTTCGCATCGAGTGTCTCCCGGTCGATGCTTCGTGCCGCGTTCCGGAAGTCGAGTTGCGACATGTCGCTGGTGGGAACGAGATGGATGTGGCAGTGGTTCACCTCGTATCCCGCGATGATCATGCCGATCCGCTCGCACGGGAATGCGCTGCTGAGCGCGCGCGAGATGCGGTGTGAGACTTCGAACAGGTGCGCCGCCAGACCGGCGTCGAGATCGATCCAGTGATCCACTTCCTCCCGCGGGATCACGAGCACATGACCGTCCGCGAGCGGATTGATGCTGAGGAAGGCGACACAAAGATCGTCCTCGTGCACGAAAGTGCCGGGGATCTCCCGGTTGATGATGCGTGTGAAGATCGTCGTCATCCGAGGTAACCCCCGGAGACCTTGAAGACGTCGCCGGTGCAGTAGGAGGACTCGGGTCCGGCAAGGAAGCGGATCATCTCGGCGATGTCCTTCGGCTCGCCCATGTGTCCCATCCCGATGCGCATGACGATGCCTGCCTTCATCTGTTCCGAGAACGGCGTGAGCAGGGGGGTGTCGATGTACCCCGGGCAGACGGCGTTGCACCTGATACCGAGCACCGCGACCTCGTCGGCGACCGACTTCGTGAGCGCGATGATGCCGGCCTTCGCGGTGGAGTAGTGAGCAGCACCGGAGGACGGCATCACACCGAGGACCGACGAGATGTTCACGATGGATCCCGACCGGCGGGGGGTCATGTGACGCAGCGCCGCGCGTGTTCCGTGAAACGCGCCATAGAGATGAACGCGGAGCATCCGGTCCCAGTCCGCATCCGACATGTCGACGAGGTAATTCATTGGTTCGATCGAGGAGAGATCGCCCTGCATTCGCTTCATTGCGTTGCTCACCGCCCGTTCGCTCTTCGACGAGACGTTCGCGGGGGCGATCCCGGCGTTGTTCACCATGATGTCAAGGCGGCCGAGTTGTCCGACGGTCGAGTCCACCGCGGCGTCGAAGGCGGTCGAATCGGTCACGTCGAACGCGAAGTGCAGCCCACCGTGGCGGCCCGCCACTTTCACGGCAGCTTCCTCGTTCAGGTCGTTGATCACGACAATCGCTCCGTCGGCCGCGAGCCTCTCCGCTGCGGCGGCACCGAGCCCGGAACCACCACCGGTGATGAAGGCAACCTGTCCCTCGAGTTGTGTACCCATGTCCAGAGACTACGGGCATCATCAGGGCACCACCGTCCCGGAAGTACCATCGTGCCGTGGCTGACGAGCGGCTCTTCGGTCGGATCTGGACGATCCCCAATCTTCTGTCCGTGACGAGACTCGCACTGCTTCCCGTCTACGTGTCATGGATGGCGGACAAACGTTTCTGTGCCGGTGCGTGGTTCTTCGGGGCCCTGTGTTTCACGGATTTCGTGGACGGATGGATCGCGCGACGCTTCAACCAAGGGAGCGAACTAGGGAAGATTCTCGACCCGATAGCGGACAGGACGATTTTCTTCGTGGGGACCATCACTGCCATGTACTACGGCGCGTTCCCGGCGTGGCTCGGTGTCATCATTCTCGTGCGCGAAGTGTCCATCGCCGTGCTCATGGTGGTGGCCACGTTGTTCGGGATGGAGCGTTTCTCGGTCACGAAGCTCGGAAAATGGGCGACGTTCGCGGTGATGTGCACGGTGGGGTGGATCACCCTCGGTGCCGCCGGGGGCGGCTGGGTGGTGGCACGGTGGATGGGCTGGGCCGTGGGCGTGCCCGGACTGGTCATTTCGTACTACACGTTTCTCCAGTACATCCCGCTCGTCCGCAGCCATTTGGCATCGGGACGAGCGGCCAAACGGCTACCGTGAATCGCGTGACCCTGCCTTCGAACCTCCAGTACACCAAGGACCACGAGTGGGTCCTGATCACCGGCAACACCGCTCGGATCGGCATCACCGACTACGCCCAGGACGCACTCGGCGACATTGTCTTCGTCCAGATGCCGGACGTCGGTGCCCAGGTGTCCGCCAACGAATCCTTCAGCGAGATCGAGAGCACAAAATCGGTGAACGACGTGTATGCACCCGTGTCCGGGACCGTCTCACTGGTCAACGAGGCTCTCTCCGGCACGCCCGAGTTGCTCAACTCCGATCCGTACGGGGAGGGCTGGATCTGCGAGATCGAGATGTCGGGGGACGCGGACGGTCTCCTGTCGCCCGCCGAGTACCAGGCACTGATCGGCTGACATGTCGTACGTCTTCTGCAACCGTTGCGGGCACCGGAACCCGCCGGTGAGCGGGTTCTGCAGTGCCTGTGGTTCGGTGCTGGACGTTGTTGACGACCGCACGATCACCCTGGCCAAGGTCGACCCGCGGATGGACGCCCCTGGTGCGGCCGACGATGTGTCGGTCGATCTTGCTGACATCCCGACGGGCGAGGCGATTCTGGTCGTGCGCGGGGGAGATGACGAAGGCTCCCACTTCGGTCTGCGCACCCAGGTGACGACGCTCGGCCGGCACCCCGAGAGCGACATCGTGCTCGACGACATCACTGTGAGCCGCCGTCACAGCGAGGTCAGGTTGGTGGACGGCAGGTACGTGGTGTCCGACGCGGGATCACTGAACGGCACCTACCTCAACCAGCAACGCATCGACTCTGCGGTCCTGTCGCAGGGTGACGAGTTGCAGGTCGGCAAGTTCCGTCTCGTCTTCCTGCAGAGCGCAGAGAGCCTGAAGTGAGCGCCCGCGATTTTCTGTCCATCGGAGAGGTGCTCGCCCAGTTGCTGGAGGAGTTCCCCGACGTCACCATCTCGAAGATCAGGTTCCTCGAGAGCCAGGGTCTGATTGATCCCGAGCGCACCCCGTCGGGTTACCGGAAATTCACGGAAGCCGAGGTGGAACGTCTCCGTGTCATCCTTCGCGAGCAGAAGGCGCATTATCTCCCTCTGCGCGTGATCAAGGACCAACTCGAGGACGAGACGAGCGACATCAGCCGCGAACTGCGACTCGTGTCCGACGGGGTGATCCGCAGTGACGCTCATCCGGCAGCGCGCGCGGCGATCCCGAGGGGCAAGACAACCTCGTCCACCCCGGCGGTGCTCGAGCAGGAGCCACCCGCCACCCGGGTGGTCGCCAAGGACCAACGCATGGTGGCCGCGCGGCACGCCGACGAGACAGAGTCGGTTCCGCGCGATCTGCTGCTGAAGAAGGTCTCCATCGACCCCGCCTTCCTGAAGGAGCTGGAACAGGCGGGGCTCGTGACGGGACACGACGTGGGGGACACCACGTTCTTCGAACCGAACTCCGTGGAAGTCGCGCGTGTCGCTGCGCGGTTCCAGGAGCTCGGCATCGACATCCGGCACCTCCGCGCGTGGAAGTCGTCCACGGACCGGGAGCTGAGCCTTTTCGAGCAGCGGATCCTGCCGCTGTTGCGCCAGCGCAATCCCGCTGCACGCGAGGACGCGGTCGAGATGCTCACGGAGCTCGTGACGCTCGGCGGTCAACTGCGTTCTGCGATTCTCTCCCGCGAGATCGCGCGCCTGATAGAGCCGAGGTAGTCGTGAAGTCCCTTTCAGTGAGGAGGGTCGAGCGTGACAGAACCTCGAGCAGTTTTGTCGTGTCTCTCCGGGAGGATGATCATCCGCGTCGTCAGTTCGACATCTACATCGGTCTGTCGGAGGGCATCGCGATACGGATGATGCTGGACGGTGAGGTCGCCCCCCGGCCGCTCACGCATGACCTGTTCGTCCTTGCGCTGGAACGAATCGGTGTCGCCCTGAAACACGTCGTCATCACCCATGTCTCGAGCGGAACGTTCTTCGCCGAGATAGTCCTTTCCCCCGAGTCGGGGGAGGACACGGTGGTCTCGTGCAGACCGTCCGACGCCCTCGCCCTTGCCCTGCGCTCGAATGCCCCCATCTACGCCCAGGAAAGCCTGCTGGAGGAAGTCGCGCGGGTGCCCGAGGAGTCGGAGGATTCGTCGGCCGAAATCCTCGATGAATTCAAGGAATTCATCGAGAACATCAACCCTGACGACTTCGATATTTGACCCCTTGCGCAGGGAGGGAACTGCCCCTAGCGTCTTACATCCGCGTAGTTACCCGGATGTAGCCCCAGGGGGAGAACCATGAAGAACCAGACGTACAGCGGTCACCAGGCTGCCGCAATCGTCGGTATTTCCTACCGTCAGCTCGACTACTGGGCGCGAACGAACCTCATCAGGCCGAGTGCGGCGGACGCATCGGGCAGTGGTTCTCGCCGTCAGTACTCGTACAAGGACCTGCTCGAGCTGAAGGTCGTCAAGAAGCTCCTCGACTCGGGCATCAAGCTCACGAGCGTGCGTGACGTTTTCGCCTACATGCGTGAGCACGTCGACACCGAGATCAGCTCGGCCCACATCGTCATCGACGGGTCCTCGGTGATCCTCTGCGACGGTGACAATCTTGTTGACGTGGTCCGCCACGGACAGGGTGTGCTCAACGTCCTCCCGTTGTCCGGCGTCAAGGACGAGGTCGACAAGCAGATTGTCTCGCTCGACTTCGCGTCGAAGTCCCGCGACGGGGACCAGGACGGCGGCAGCCGCCGCGCAGTCTGACCGTGAAGTTCTCTCCGCTCGACGCTGTCCATCGCGAACTGAACGCGAAGATGGCGCCGTTCGGCGGGTGGGAGATGCCGATCGCGTACCCTTCCGGCACTCTCGCCGAGCATGCTGCGTGCCGCGAGGCGTGCGCGGTCTTTGATGTCAGTCACCTCGGCACGGTTCGCGTGGAGGGTCCGGGCGCCTTCGACACCCTGCAGAGCGTGCTCACGAACGACCTGAACAAGATCTCGGTCGGAAGGGCCCAGTACACGCACCTCCTGTCCGCAGAAGATGCAAGCGTGCTCGACGACATCATCGTGTGGTGGGTGGACGAAGAGGTGTTCGACGTCATGCCGAACGCTTCGAACACGGACCGTGTGGTCGGGGCGATCGGTGGCACCGACACCACCGAGGCGAGGGCCATCCTCGCCGTCCAGGGTCCTACTGCACGCGCCGTCGTGTCCGCGTTCGCGCCTGATGCAGCATCTGTCGGCCGCTTCAGGGTTCGCGAGGTCGACATTCTCGGCGTCCCGTGCGTCGTTGCAGGAACGGGTTACACGGGTGAGGACGGAATCGAGATTGCAGTCCCTGCTGCCGGTGCGCGTGCCGTCTGGGACGCGCTCGTCGCCGGCGGTGCAGTGCCGGCGGGTCTCGGGGCCCGCGACACACTCCGGTTGGAGGCTTCTTTGCCCTTGCACGGGCACGAACTGGGCGACGGAATCACGCCGCTCCAGGCCGGCCTCGAATGGGTTGTCTCCTGGTCGAAGCCCACGTTCGTCGGTCGTGAGGCGCTGGCGGCAGAGAAGGATGCCGGCGTCTCCAGGCACCTGGTCGGGCTGTCAGTCGACGGTCGTCGCCCGGCTCGTGACGGGACGACGGTGCTGCGCGAGGACGGGACCCCCATCGGCGAGGTGAGCAGCGGCAATTTCTCGCCGACCCTCGGTCACTGCGTCGCGATGGCGTTCGTTTCCGAGGAACTGGTGCCCGGCGACGGGGTCTCCCTGGACGTGCGCGGGACGCTGATCCCGGCGATCGTCACTCAGATGCCGTTTGTGGCGAAGAAGAAGTAGCGCCGCCCGCAGGCCTTGGTGCCTTGAAACCGAACAGACCGCCGGCGCTCTCTGCAAGGGTCGTCAGGGGGCCGAGCCTCTTCGTGAGTTCACCGAGAGATGTCGCGATCTCGCCGAGGGAAGCGGCGGCGTTCATGGCGTTCCCCACCTGCGGCATGACCCGCCGAAGTGGCTCCTCCACCTCGTCCAGGAGGGAGTTGATCCGTGTGGTCGTCCGGTTGAGGTTGTCCACCGTGGAGGCAAAGTTCTCGAGTATCTGGATGAGCGATTCGGTGGTGCGCTTCGATGCATCCACGGCGCGGGATGCCAGTTCGATGGGGTCGATCGCAGACGCAAGCGCCAACAGTTGCTCTAGCGGGTTCTGCGGGGCGGTGTCGCTCATGCGGGAACAGTATCGGACGACAATGAGGTCTCGTAGGCCTCGATCGGTGCGCACGTGCAGACGAGGTTCCTGTCGCCGTATGCGGCATCAATGCGCGACACGGGGACGAAGTAACCCCTTGTTCGCAGGGAGGGAAGCGGGTACAGAGCCTTGTCGCGCGGGTACGAGCGAGTCCAGTCGCCGATGACGTCCTCCACGGTGTGGGGGGCGTGGTGCAACGGGTTGTCCTCGGCGGTCGTCCTGCCCTGGAGCACGTCGTCGATCTCAGCGCGGATGGTGAGCATTGCCTCGCAGAACCTGTTGAGTTCGTCGAGGGGTTCGCTCTCCGTCGGCTCGACCATCAAAGTGTTGGCGACGGGGAAGCTCATGGTGGGTGCGTGGAAGCAGAAGTCCATCAGACGCTTGGCGACGTCATCAATCGTGACGCCCGAGCCCTTCACGACCTCCGCAACGTTCAGGATGCACTCGTGCGCGACGGTGCCGTGCTCGCCCGCGTACAGCACGGGGAACGCGTCCCGGAGGCGCGCCGCGACGTAGTTCGCCGACAGAATGGCATCCACGGTGGCGCGGCGGAGGCCGTCGGATCCCATCATCGTGATGTACACCCACGGGATGCCGAGAATCGATGCACTCCCGTAGTTCGCCGCAGACACCGGGCCGACAGGGGAGCCGGGGGAGTTGGGGGCACCGGGGAGGAATGGCGCAAGGTGAGCCTTCACTGCGGTGGGGCCGACGCCGGGACCGCCGCCGCCATGGGGGATGCAGAACGTCTTGTGCAGGTTGAGGTGGCTGACATCGGCGCCGAACTTGCCCGGCTGGGCCAGTCCAACGAGGGCATTGAGGTTCGCGCCGTCGACATAGACCTGACCACCCTCGGCGTGGACGATGTCGCAGATGTCCACGATCGCCTGTTCGAAGACGCCGTGCGTTGACGGGTACGTGATCATCGTCGCCGCTAGTCGGGGACCGGCTTGGGAGGCCTTCGCTCGCAGGTCATCGATGTCGACGTTGCCGTTCGGGTCGCACTTGACGACGACCACACTCATGCCCGCCATGACGGCACTTGCGGCATTCGTGCCGTGCGCACTCTCGGGAATGAGGCAGACGGTGCGGTCGTGTTCGCCGCGGGAGCGGTGGTACCCGCGGATGGCCAGCAGGCCGGCGAACTCGCCCTGGCTGCCTGCGTTCGGCTGGAGGCTGACGGCGTCGTACCCCGTTATCTCGACGAGCATGGCCTCGAGTTGCCCGATCGTGCGGCGCATGCCGATGGTCTCGTCGTCGGGTGCGTACGGGTGGACGGACGTGAACTCGTCCCACGTGACCGGTTCCATCTCCGTCGTGGAGTTCAACTTCATGGTGCACGACCCGAGCGGAATCATCGTGCGGTCGAGAGCGAGGTCCTTGTCCGCCAGGCGCCTCAGGTAACGGAGCATCGCGTGTTCCGAACGGTGGCTGTGGAACACCGACTGGGACATGTAGTCATCTCGCCTGATGAAGTCCTCGCACAATCCCATGTCGGCGTCTTCTCCCGGGTGAGAGCACCCGAGGGCTCCGGCCAGACAGTCGACATCGACCTCTGTGGTGGTCTCGTCGAAACTCACCGAGACAGCGGTCTCGCTGACGCGCCGGATGTTGTAACCGGCGTCCCGAGCGGCCGCAACCGTGGCCGAAGCATCGTCAACCACGACGCAGACGGTGTCGAAGAACGCACCATGGGCGACGTTGCCCCCCGATGCCGCCACTGCCGTCGCGAAGCGCCGTGCGCAGCCATGGACGCGCTGGGCGATACGGCGGAGACCGTCAGGGCCGTGCCACACGCCGTACATGCCCGCCATGTTCGCGAGCAGCACCTGGGACGTGCAGATGTTCGACGTTGCCTTCTCCCGGCGGATGTGCTGCTCGCGGGTCTGCAGGGTCAGGCGCAGCGCCGGTCTGCCGGCTGTGTCGGTGCTGACGCCCACGAGCCTTCCGGGGAGCGACCGCGCGTGCTCCTCGCGGCACGCCATGAAGGCCGCGTGGGGCCCGCCGAAGCCGAGAGGTATCCCGAAGCGCTGGGACGAACCGACGGCGATGTCGAAACCGAGACTGCCGGGGCTGTGGAGGAGCGTGAGTGCGAGGAGATCGGTGGCCGCGATCGCAATCGCCCCGGCAGCGTGCACGGTGTCGACCAGTGAGCGGAGCGCCGAATGGTCACGAACGAGACCGTCACTCGCGGGATGGCTGACAACGACTGCGAAGTGCCTTTCCGCATCGAATGCGTCGGGTGCGTCGACGTCAAGGTCGATGCCGATCGGCTCCATCCTCGTCCTGACCACGGCAATCGTCTGGGGGTGGGTGTTCGCGTCGACGAGCACGGCGTTCTTCTTCGTGCGCGACGTGCGGTGCGCCATTGTGATGGCCTCTGCGACGGCTGTCGCCTCGTCCAGGAGTGACGCGTTGGCGAGAGGCAGTCCGGTCAGTTCCGTGACCATCGTCTGGAAGTTGAGCAGCGCCTCGAGACGTCCCTGGCTGATCTCCGGCTGGTACGGCGTGTAGGCCGTGTACCACGCCGGGTTCTCCAGCACGTTGCGCTTCACCACGGGCGGAGTGACGGTGGGGTAGTAGCCCTGACCGATGAAGCTGCGCCGCTTGACGACACCCTCGAAGTTCGCCGCGAGCTTCGAGAGCACCTCGGTCTCGGCCACTGCATCCGGAAGCCGCAGCGGGCGATCCATCAGGATTGACTCCGGAACGGTTCGCCGAACGAGTTCTTCCAGTGAACCGACACCGATGACGCGCAGCATCTCGGCACGGTCGGCATCGGTGAGACCGAGGTGGCGGGAGGCGAACAATTCGTTCTTGGTCGTCGACATGGGTACTCCTTCGTGCACCCCCGCTGTCCGTTGTGCCTGAGAGCTTCATCACGTTCGTGACTTTCCCCGTCGGCGGAGGGCTCGCCCTCTCTTTCCAGCGTCTATGTCGTTCCCTCTGGTCCCTGGTGCCTGAGAGTTTCCGGGGTGGTTGCTCCTTCGGCGGCAGTTGCCTGCTCTCTCCCAGTGGGAGTGCCCACACCATAGTTCGTCCGGTGAGGGCTGCCGTGTTGCGAGGACTACGGTGTGCCCATGGCGACAATGACATCCCTTGAAGTGACGGACGCAACAGCAGCCGTGATCGGCGAGCTCGGCGCCCGGTACATGCTCCACCCCGAGACGATGGCCGTGGGCACCGAGGCAAGGTACGCAAACGGCTTTGCCTGGTACGTCACCGGCAGAGGGGGAGTGCTCGGTGACGTGGACGCCGACGTCGTCACCTCGGCATTCGGGTTCTTCGGTGGCGGACTCGTCCGCAAGATGTGGGAGACAGGTCTCCAGACCGAATCGGCACGGGACGCAGGGCGTCGTTATGCGGGAGCGTGCGCGGAGTACGGGCGAAGGCGCCTGCAGGGTGTTGCCGGACTCGAGCGGTTCTCCGCACTCGCCGAAAAGGCGATGAACAGCGTCGACGTGTCCGGGCTCGCTCTGTTCGCCGCACTGCGCGCCGAACCGGCGCCTGCGGATGCAGCGGGACGTGCGTACTGGAACATTGCGCTGCTCCGTGAGTGGCGGGGAAGCGAGCACATCGTCGCCGTCCGGGCAAACGGGTTCACCCCGGCCCAGGCGGTGTTGACCGGTTACAAGGATCTGGCGACCGGTGTCGCGGAGGCCGCAAAGCGGGGGTTCGGCGAGGGCCACCCGGATGCGGCACCGCTCATGCCGAGACGGGCCGCCATCGATGCCATGACGAGCCAGTTGCAGGCGACGGGTTTCGACGCGCTGTCGGGCGAGGAGAGGGCCGAATATGCCTCTCTCGTGACCGTGCTGAAGGACGCGCTCGACGCAAACAAGTGAACTGAGCGAGTCGTCGGCTCAGTCGACAGTGCCGTAGGAACCCGCTGTACCTGATTGACCGTCCACGGTCTCGAGGATCGCCTGCAGGTCCTCCAGGAAGTCATCGACAACGAGCTCATGGACCGCGTTGACTGTGAGGTGGACGGACTTGGGCGGCGCCTGCTTGTCCACGTACCAACCGCGCGCATTGATCGCATCTGCCACGGCAAATACGTCATGACGCAATTCGTCGGACACGCCGAAGCAGAGGAGGGTGGTGTCCGGTCGCGCCCGCAGCTCGAGCAACGGATGTGCGTCGACAAAGTCGGCGATACGCAACGCTGTCCGTCGTGCCGCCATCGTCAACCTTTCGTAGCCGCCATCGCCGAGATGGTGGAGGACCGCCCACGCCGCCGCAATCGGACCACCGGACTTCGTGCCGAGGATGCCCGACGAACCGTAGGTGCCACCGAGCCAGTTGTCGGTGATGAAGGTCTGGTCCGCGCGCAGGAACTTGTTGCGGTGCAAAAGAACCCCGGCGCCCTTCGACGTGTAGCCGTACTTGTGGAGGTCGACCGAGATTGACGTGACACCGTCGATGCGGAAGTCCCACAAGGGGACGCGTTGCCCGGCCCTCTCGAGATAGGTGAGTGTCACACCACCCATGCACGCGTCGACGTGGCAGTTGAAGCGTCTCTCGGATGCGATCGCTGCGAGGGGAGCGATGTCGTCCACCACGCCCTGCGGGTACGAAGGAGCACTCCCCACGATGAGGACGGTCTGGTCATCGACGGCATCGAGCATTGCGCGGGTGTCCGCACGCCAGTCGCTGCGCACGTCGATACGACGGTTCTCGACCCCGAAATAATCCGCCGCCTTCTCGAAGGCGGCATGGGCGGACGTGGGAAGGACGACATTGGGGCGGGGAAGTGACCGACCCTCACGCTCGGCCCGCTTCAGAGCCGCCCTCACGCAGAGGATCAGGCTCTCGGTGCCGCCGGAGGTCATGAAGCCTGCTGCATCGCCGTCACCGTGGGTCCAGGAGAGGGCATGCTTCACGACATCGTTCTGCATCCGCCGCAGGGAAGGGAATGCATCGGTGTTAAGAGCGTTCTCGCCGGAAAACCGCCTGTAGGCCTCCTCGGCGAGCGCAACCACCTCGGGGCCCGCGTTGTAGGCCAAGGTGAACGCCCGACCATCCCGCCAGCGGACATCGGACACGCGCATGGACTCCATGTCCGCAAGCACTTCGACGACGGGTCGACCGTCACCGATTGCCGGTGAATCCTGAGTGGTCATGCGGTCACCATAGGTGGCACGGCGATCAGGTGAATCATGCAGGGGATTCCTTGCGGGGCTTGGCTTCCCCGATTATTACATAACGGGGATTATGAGCGTATAGGAGGCGCACCAAAGGAAGCTGTGGTCACGGGGTCCGCGGCGTCCAGCAGCCAGGACACCATGTCGGCCAGCGTCTCCTTCGTCTGGCGCGGAGATTCCAGGTCACTGCGCACGTCGTTCACGGCGCACTGCAGGACGAAGATCAAGTCCTTCAGGTTGTCGAGCTCCTCGCGCGTCACCACGAGTTCGTTCTCCGACAGCTCGAGCTCGGCTGCACGTTGACGCGACACCCAATCCCATTGCCGGCACTTCTGGCTGCAGAATTTCTTCGGTCGCCCCGGACCGGTCGTTTCGGGGAAAGGATGCCTGCACCACGCGCATCGAGGTCGTGACCCCCCGCTCCCTCGGGCCACGTCTGTTTTCGTCATGACGAAATGGTACGTCTGTGTAGCATCCCCGAAGTGACATTGCCCCCGGCGCCTCCCCGTTTCTTCGCCAGCGACAACTTCTCGCCGGTGCACCCGACGTACATGGAAGCCATCTCGGAGGCCAACGAGGGTCACCAGTTCGCCTACGGCGGAGACCCCTTCACGAAGCGCGCGACGGAGCTGTTCCGCGAACTGTGCGGGCTCGAGGTCGAGACCCTGTTCGCGTTCGGTGGAACCGGTGCGAACGTGGTGGCCCTGTCCTGCCTTCTCGGACGCGCCGAGTCGGTGCTCTGCACGAGCTGGTCGCACATCCATGTCGACGAGACCGGAGCGCCCGAGAGGTTCCTCGGCGCCAAGCTCGCCGATGTCGCAACTGAGGACGCCAAGATCCGGCCCGAACACATCCGCGCCGCTGCGGGTGCCCTCGGAAATGTCCACCATGTGCAGCCGGGGGTCGTCTCGATCACGGAGGCCACCGAGCTGGGCACTCTGTACACCGCCGACGAGATCGCCGAGATCTGCTCCGTCGCTCACTCGTACGGGATGAGGGTGCACCTTGACGGCGCCCGCATCGCCAACGCCGTCGCCGCGCTCGGCGGCGACGCCGATACGTTCCGCCGACTGACGTTCGGCGCGGGCGTCGATGCCGTGAGTTTTGGTGGCACGAAGAACGGGATGCTGAACGCCGAGTGTGTTCTCCTGCGTCCCGGGCTCGCCGACGGCCGTGCGGAGCACCTGAGGAAGCAGGCGGCCCAGTTGCCCTCCAAGATGCGCTACAGCGCCGCGCAGTTCGCCGCCGCGCTGTCCACCGGCTTGTGGCTGGAGACGGCCGCCAACGCGAACAATCGTGCCGCCGAACTGTTCGAGGCATTGCAGGACATCACGTCGCTGCGGATCTCGCGTCCCGCGGTCAACAGCCTCTACCCCATCGTTCCCGAGCCGGCACGTACCCGGCTGAAGGACTGGTGCTTCTTCTGGGACTGGGATGCCCCGAACGACCAGGTGCGGTGGATGACGTCGTGGGACACGACCACCGAGGATGTGCAATTGTTCGCAGCCGGTGTCAGACACTGTCTGGAAACCCAGTCCTGACAAGGAATTGACTGGAAAATCACCAGTAGTAAACTTGGGTCTTCCAGGCGGACGTTGGGGGGATCAACATGGCCATCGGTGAACTTTTCGCCTACCGCGAATGGGACGACACCACCTGGGCTGCTGACGCCCAGTGCAAGGGTCTCTCCGCGATCTTCTTCCCTCCCGCAGCCGAGAGACCGCAGGCGCGTGAACGACGTGAGGCCCAGGCCCGCGAGGTGTGCCGGGAGTGCGCCGTTCTCGATGAGTGCCGCCAGTTCGCCCGACGCAACCGTGAGTACGGGTTCTGGGGTGGCGAGTCCGAGGAGGAGCGGCACGCAGCCGGCTTCCGCCTGATCGCGCCCATCGGTGTGCGCGCCCGCAACATCTCCTGACGTCGTCCGTCAGTTCCGCCGAAGGGTGACCCCTGCCCATCCCTCGAGAGTGTCGACCGCGACAACCTCGCACTCGCCGAAGTGCTCGACGACACCGGGGACTTGTTCCTCCCGGATCCCGCTCAGAACGATTGTTCCTCCCCGTTCGGTGACGGCCTGGATGTCCCCCGACAGTTGTCGCAGGACCGGCGCGAGGATGTTCGCCATCACGAGCCGGTAATGACCGGCGGAGGACGTGTCGACGCTCGGCAACCAGCGCACCAACGAACTGCATCCGTTCAGGCCGGCATTGTGCAGGAGTGCATGTTCCCCCTGTGACGCGATGTCGTGAGCATCGACCTCGCAATCCGCCAGCTTCGCGAGCGCGACGGACAGCACTCCCGAGCCGCTGCCGAGATCGAGAGCGAGGTCACCGGAGCTTGCGACGGAGAGTGCAGCCCTGAGCGTGAGGACCGTTGTCGGGTGGTTCCCCAGACCGAACGTGTCGAAGGGCTCGACGAGGATGCACCGCCCAATCGGTTGGGGACTCCACTGGGGCACGATCCACACGTCGTCCACGACGTGAGTGGGGACGGCGAACTTCCGCCAGGTGTCGGCGACGGACGCGGGAACAGAAACGGGAGTCGCGGTGACCCCCCGGAAACGATCGACAATGGCGGCTGTTCCCGCGGATGCATCGACTCCGAGACTGGTACGAAGGAGCACGCGCCCTTCGGACGATTCCATCTCCTCGATCGCGACTACCCCCAACGACCACAGCGCGTCCGACACGATCTCGGCGAGCGCCTCCGGGGTGTCGAAGTCGACGAGGAGCCATTCCTCGCCGTGCTCAGTCAATGCGGCGCAGGTCCTTCTTGAAGCGGGCAACCTTCGCGACATAGGCGTTCACTGCCAGCTCGATGTCAGCCATGCGGGCGCGGCCCTCCTTGATGACCGCCGGCGCTCCGACGGCGAGCGCGCCGGCGGGCACGATCATGTTGTTCAGGACGACCGAATTCGCCGCGACAATCGATCCCCTCCCGATGACCGAGTTGTGCAGGGCTATCGCGCCAGACGACACCTGGCTGAAGTCTTCCAGACGGCACCCCTCGAGATGGGCGACGTGCCCCACGACGCAGTCGTTCCCGACGATGGTGGGCGTGTACGGCGTCGTGTGCACGACTGTTCCGTCCTGGATGCTGGAGCGCTCTCCCACCTCGATGTAGCCGTCGTCGCCGCGCATGACCGCCCCTGCCCACACGCTGCTCAGGGCGCCGATGGTGACCGAGCCGATGATCACCGCATCGGGGTGCACGAATGCTTCGGGATGGATGACGGGGACCTGGTCGCCGAGTGCGTAGATGGGCATGTGCGAACCGTACCAACGGCCGCACCACGAACGGGGTAACAGGCGGTTTCTACGGATACCGTATGACCCCTATGTCACGCCGCATCGAGATTGAACTGACCAGCAAGCGCGAGGATGGGACCTGGACGTGGCGCGCCTCGGGTGCCCGCGAGCCGAAGGGTGTGGTCGTCGACTCGCTCGTCCCTGCGGGTGCAGCTGTGAAGGACGTCCTGCGTGCCGAGGTGGAGTCCGATCTCGATGGCACGCGCGTTCTCTCGATCCAGGCCCCGAAGCAGAAGACCGCCCGCACCGGTCTCCTCGAACTTCTCCCCAACGAGAAGCCCTTCGAGCCCGTGACCCAGCAGCTACGCAAGAAGGGACCGCGCGACGACAAGAAGCGCGGACCACGACGTGACCGTCCCGCCAACAAGGACGGCGAATCGGCAGACCGTCCGCAGCGCAACCGTCGCCCGCATTTCGATGCACCTCCCGAACTGCCGCAGCGCCCGAAGGCGAAGCGCGTGCGTGCGGGACGTGCCCACATTGACGCAGTCCTCGCGGCGCTGCCCGAAGCGCAGCGCGCCATTGCCGAGAAGGTGCTGTCGGGTGGTGTCCCCGCAGTGCGGGCTGCCATCGAGGAGCAGAACAAGACAGCTGTTGCCGCCGGACAGGAGAAGGTGCCCGCCGACGGTCTTGTCCAGATCGCCGAGCAGTTGCTGCCCAAGCTGCGCGTCGCGGAATGGCTGGACAAGGCGGAGGGTGCACAGAAGATCCTCACCGAGATCGACCTGCGTGATCTTCGCGCCATCGTTGTCGCATCGAATGACCCTGTGATCGCGCGCGACGAATCAACCCGCAAGCTCGCGGAGGCCATGAAGGCAGGCCTCGTCGTGCGCCAGGAGACCGAGACGAAGAACTGGCTCGAGGACATCCAGGCAGCCACCAATGTCGGTCGTGTCGTCCGCGCACTCAAGTTGTCCTCGCAGCCACCGAAGGCCGGCGTGCCCTTCCCGCCCGCCCTCGCTGCACAGCTCGCAACCGCCACCACTGCTGCCCTCACGATCGACGCACCTGCCGAACGTTGGGTCGCTCTCCTCGAGGCCGCTGCGTTCTCGCCTGTCCACGGCAAGATCACACCGGTTGCCCCGAGCTCGCAGGTGTCGGAGGAACTCACGAAGACGGTCATGCGTCTCGGTCCGCTCATGCCCCAGATCGCAGCGCTGTACGGCGTCACCGTGGACCCGAAGGCACCTGCTCCGCGACCGCTCCGTCAGCCCCGCACGGAGAAGCCGGTACGCAAGAAGGCTTCCCAGGTCAACGCCGCCGCTGCGGGCAAGAAGCAGGCAAAGCCCGAGTCGAAGCCGGCTCCCGTCCCCGCAGCAGCCGTCGAGAGCGCGCCGGCGGAACCCGCCGAAGCGACTCCCGAGGTGACGGCCGACTGAAGGGCCGGATTCCTGGCTCCACTACTGTGAGTCCATGGGAGATTTCGTCACTTACGAGGTGCGCGGCCAGGTCGCGATCATCACACTCAACCGTCCGGATGCACGCAACGCCGTGAACGGGGACCTTGCGTCCGACATGGAGGCCGTACTGGACCGCTTCGAGGCCGAGGACGGGGTCTGGGTGGGGGTTCTCACCGCGAACACCACCGGGCACAAGTCCCCCGTGTTCTGTGCAGGCGCCGACCTGAAGGCCATCAACTCGGGCACGGGCGGCGGACTGTCCACCAAGCGGGGCGGATTCGGAGGGTACGTCTACCGTGACCGCAACAAGCCGATCATCGCGGCAGTCGACGGCCTGGCCACGGCGGGAGGCTGCGAGATCGTGCTCGCGTCGGACCTCGTCATCGCTTCCTCGCGCTCGTCGTTCGGGCTCGCCGAGGTGAAGAGGAACCTGATCGCTGCTGCGGGCGGACTGTTCCGCCTGCCGCGGGCAATCGGCAAGGCACCGGCACTGGAGGTCATCCTGACCGGTGAGCCCCTGTCGGTCCAGCGCGCCTACGAACTCGGACTCGTCAACAAGGTCGTGGACGAGAGCGAGGTCATGTCAGAGGCAATTGCGATGGCGGAAAAGATCGCTGCTGCCGCTCCCCTCGCAGTCCAGGCAAGCCGTCGCGTGGTGCTCGCATCGGCAGACCAAGACGAAGAGGCCCTGAAGAAGATGAGCAACACGGAGATGGCGCAGGTCATGAGCTCCGAGGACACGAAGGAAGGGCTGACGGCATTCATCGAGAAGCGTGCCCCCAACTGGAAGGGGCGTTAGCCCAACTTCTTCTCCACCTGGATGGCCCTGGCCACAAGACCATTCCGCTCGAACAGGTTCTTCGTGGCGCGGTCGCCCGGCTGGGCTGCCGACCGGACGTGCGTGCATCCGCCAGCGGCTGCGTCCCGCAGGACGAATTCCATCAGGGCGTCACCGACGCCGACACCGCGAGCGTCCTTGTGGACGTGGACGAGGGTGAGGTGCCTCACCGGCCCTTCGTCGACGTACGAGACCATTCCCACCACGCTCCCGCCGATGATGGCGACCATCGAATCGGTCGGAATCCAGTCAGTGTCGATGTGGCCCCTGTAACGATGCGACTCTGATTCGGCCTCGGCGGCGAGTGACTCGAGGGCCTCGGCGTCAGAGGCGACCGCACGGCGGACCTCTATCACTCCGGGTCCTGCTTCCCGGGCGCGATCTTCTTCCCGAGCTCGCTCAACCCCATCTTCACGGCGAACTCCCCCACCATGCGCGCCCCGGGTGCCTGCCTGCGCAGGTCACCAACAACCCGACTGACTCCCTCGCCGATCTGTCTGACCGGCCGCAGGAGATGTCTTCCTACTTGACGAAGATCGGGCATGCCTCGTCACCCACCGGACACGTGGGCGCGCTGTTGCGCACGATGAGGAAGCACGCCGAGCACACGACCTCGTCTGCTCTCTTCGGCTGCAGTGCGTCGTCGGCCCCGGACCGGTCGTCGACCTCTATTTCCTCTTCGTCCTCGCCCGGTTCGTTCTCGCTGGCGAGGCGGTCCTTCAGGATGGTGTCAAGGTCCGCCTCGACGTCGTCGGGCGCGAGCATGTCGTCGTCGTCCTCGTCGTCGTCGCCGGCCTTGCGGACGACGGTGGTGCCCATGTCCTCCTCGTCGCCGTCACCGTCGATCTCATCGGCATCCTCGTCGAACGCGTCCTCGACGAACTCCTCATCAAGCTCGAGATCGTCCTCGCCCTCGATCTCGACGATGTCGTCGATGTCCTCGGGATCGATGTCATCCTTCGCCACGTGTCCTCCTCGCGAACTGCTCGCGGCGGGATACTACGCACAAACCGTGTCGCAATGTCGAATACTGCAGTCCCGACGGCGAATCCGTGACGCAGGTCACCGACTACTTGGAATCGCGGCGGCGCTCTGCCTGGCGTTCGGACGCGAGCCGCTCGAGCTCGGGGGCCTCGGTCGTCATGTGGGACATGGCGTCAGCGATGGCACGGTGCCCGGCCTTCTCGGCGATCTGCCTGTGCATCTCCAGCGCCACCCGCCTGTACGAGGGATGACCCTGGGGACTCGAACGAAGTTCGAGCATGTGCATGGCCTCACGGGCGTTGAACTGCATCACGTACCGGAGCCTGTACGCCATGCTGACCGCGTACGAGGCCTGTTCGGCGTGTTCATGGGTCAGCGCCTCGTACAGGGCACTGCTGCGCTCCATCACCTCGTCGAAATCGTCACCCACGCCCGCAGCATCGACCAGGTCGGGCTTCGTGTACCCGTGGTAGGGGGTGAGGCCCTGCCATTCGATGGTGAGCAAGCGGTGTCGCTGCAGGTCGCGGAAGGCGCCGTAGTCACTGAGGATGTCGAACCGGTAATCGGTTCGCTCGAACGCGCGCCCTGGGCGGTGCCTGCGGTTCCCCCTGTCGCCCACGTAGGCACGCATCACCTCCATCTTGTCCTGCGTCGACATCTTGTCGACGAGCGCGAGTATCTGTGATTCCGGGAGGTGGGACTGTGCGTACAGAGCCGCCGCGATCACCTTGTTCTCGCCGTCCGGGTCGAAACTGACGAGGGACACCTCGTCCACCTGGTTCGCGATGCTCCCGCCGAAGAACTTCTCCGCGAGGTCGGCGACGGCCTTGTTGTTCGTCTCCATGTAATCCGACACGAGGACGCCCCTGTCCGGCAGGTCGACCCGGCGGAGGAAACTCGGGATCACCTTGCGGAGTTCGCCGAGCATCAGGTCCGAATAGTGACGGGCCTCCGGAAGGGGGTGGCTGCGCATCCGCAACAGCAGGTTCTCGAATGCCTGGCCGCTGCCGTAGATCCCGACGTTCGACAGCGACGCGGACGGCAATGCGCCGCGGACAGCATCGAGGGCCTTCGCACGGGTTGCCTGGCGCCAGACGAAATCGCTGTCCCCTGCTTCCTTCGGGATGGTTGCCCGCACATGCTCGGTCACGGCCTCGGCGAGGGCACTGTAGGAATCGAACATCCTGTCCATGTCGCCCACGTAACGCGTCCCGAACTTGCCGGCGACGATGTCAGGGTCCCTGTAGTACCTGTACCTGCCGCCCAGACGCTCGTCATAGGCGATGTAACGGGTGCTCTGCTCGAGATAGCTCATCAATCGTCCCCATTCGAGGATCTTGGTGAGGATGTTCGAGGCCTGTTCGCAGGCCAGGTGCACGCCACCGAGCTGCGCGACGGAATCGTCGCCGTACTCGAAGAAGACCTTCTCGTACAGGGTCTCGGCTCTCTCGAGTCCGATCGTGGCGTCAACCGCCTGGTCCCCGGCGATGTCGAGGTCGCCCACGAACTCATCCAGGAAGAGACGCCTCAGACTCTTCGGCGAGCGGCTGTACCGCGCGAACAGTGCCCCCTTGACGACCTCGGGAAGGTTCACTAGGGCGAAGACGGGCAGGTCGAGGTTGGTGAAATAGTGGCGCAGGACATCCGTCTCTGCCGCCGTGAACTCCTCAGGTACGTAGACCGTCACAAAGGACAATGCTAGGAGTCAACACAACGACCCCTCGGGATACCTGTCAGAGCACCGCCTTGTCGGGACTGGACTTGCGGAAATCCTCCGCGACATCGTTCCTCAGCCGCTCGGAGACCCAGAAATCGATTCCGGTCAGCGCCATCGAGATTGCGCCGTCAATCACGGCCCGGTCGGCCTGCGACGAGACCGCGTGGCTGGTGAACGCGGACGTGTGGATCGCGGTGCCGCGCGGAGCGCACGCGATCATCGGGTGGATGGAGGGCACCAGATGGGAGATGTTGCCCATGTCGGTGCTGCCAACGACACGCTGCCCGCCGGCTCGCGGATCGCGCACCTGACGGCCCGTGGTCGCCGCGTTCACTGAGTACGCAGCGCTGAGGTGTCCGTTCGTGACCATGTCGGCGTACGGGAATCCGACCCACGTGTGGTCCATCGTGCAGCCGCAGGCGTGCGCTCCGGCCGAGAGCGCCCCGAGAACACGCTCCTTGAGTTCAGCCAGGCTCGTGATGGTGTCGGAACGCACGTACCACTCCATGGAGGCCTCGCGGGGGACGATGTTCGGCTTCTCCCCCGCCTTGGTGAAAATCCCGTGCACCCGCTCGGACGGGAGCATGTGCTGCCGCAAAGTGGCAACCCCCATGTAGCCGAGAACGGCCGCATCGAGGGCGTTCCGCCCGAGATGAGGTGCCGCAGCTGCATGGGACTCACGACCGTGGTAATCGACCACCAGTTGCTGCAGGGCTATCGCATCGATCGTTGTGAGGTCGGCATCGGCGGAGTGCACCATCATGGCGACGTCCACACCCTCGAGAGCGCCGTTGCGGGCCATCACGATCTTCCCGCCGCCGCCTTCCTCGGCCGGTGTGCCGAGATACCTGACACGACCTCCGCACTCGCCCGCCACGAGCGCAAGGCCGACGGCAGCTCCGAGTCCCGCCGCGGCAATGACGTTGTGACCGCACCCGTGACCGATGCCCGGCAGCGCGTCGTACTCCGACATGACGCACACCGTCGGCCCCGATCCGGCATCTCCCCCGAAGCCGGTCACCGAATCGTAGAGACCGAGTTCCACGGGCAACCCGAGCGATCCGGACGCGCGCACGAGCGTCTCGGATGCGAAGAACTCCTCGAAGTTCAGCTCGGGCCGCGCATGGATGGCGTGACTCGTCTCCACCAGCGCGGGCCCGATCGACTCGATGTGGTTGCGGACGCGCTCCTTGATCTCGAGAACGGTCTTGTCCTGCAGTTCTGCCATGGCCAAAGGGTACGCCGTCAGACGATGACGGTCATGAAATCGGGGCAGATCTCGACCGACACGCACGACCAACGCCCGAACACGTGACCGTCCACGACGAGGGGTGCATTGGACTTCCGCTCGAGCGTGACCCTTGTTCCCCTGCGCACCGACATCGTCGGATGGGGAAGGTGCGTCCCCGTCGCTGCCTTCCCGCGCGCAATGATTCTCTGGCGGAGCGATGTGTGTGGTGCGATCTCGAACACGTCGAATTCCCCGTCGTTCGGGTGGGCCCTGGGGGCGATGTTCATGTCGCCCCACGTGCCGACGTTCGTGACCACCGTCAGGCCCCCGCGGGAGAACCATGAGCCGACCACGACCTGTGCGACCGCGACAACCTCCGAGGTTCCCTTCGGGCCGGTGATCGAGCAGTGCAGCACGTCCAGGGGCAGCTCGGTGCACTCGTCACCCGCCTCTTTGAGACGGGGTGAACCAAGCGACCTCCACAGGTTCCCGCCCGTCGGGAGCACACGGAGCCCGGGAGACGCGGCCACCAGGGAGTCCTCGCTCGCGAGGACGACGTCCCCCGGCACGATGGCGGGCCTCCCCCATTCCCTTCCCTTCTCGATGGTCATGCTGTCGTCTCCCCCGCGGCGGCAGCGACCACACCGCGGTTGATCGCGGCAACGGCGAGCGCGGCCGTGCGTCGCACGTCGTCGTTCGGCGACACCTTCTCGAGTTGCCTGAGCAGGTCGATCATCTGGCGCATCGAACGCACGAAATCCCCGGGCGTCAGTTCCGGGTCGAGGACGTCGGCGAGCGGTTTCCCGCTCGCCCAGTTCGATGCATCCATGGCGAAGCCCGCGTTGGGTGGACGGTGCTGCTGGATACCGCGCATACGCTGCAGGTCGTTCAGTCGTTGACTCAACTTGTCGATCCTCTTGAAACGGTTGCGGACCGTGTCGTTCGGCCAGCGGACGTAGTTTGTCGCACCACCGCGGGGCTCGAACACGAGGCACGACACACAGGCGACGAGATCCGGCACGGAGAGCTTGTCGAGGATGCCGCCCATCAACACCTCGACCACCAGCAGGTCGCTCTCGTGGAAGACACCGGAGAGGACCTGGCCCCGCTCGGTCAGTGACCACCCGTCGACGTAACCGAGTTCCTGCAGGAGGTCCGTGACGTCGAGGAACCTCATCGTCACCGACCCGGACCGCTGCGTGGAGCGTGTCTCGAGTTGGTCGATCTCCTTCCGGAGCCTCTTCAGGCTCCGTGACGAGTCCACGATGTCGCGTCGCGCACGAGCCGAATGGCCGACCGAAGGGGTGACGATCGAGTCGTCGATGCGGACCTTCACGAGCCGTGCAACGGCCTCCCTCACGAACTCCACCCTTGCCGGCTCGAAGGGAACCGGAAGATCGATGCCCGCGGCCTTGACGGGGATGGACAGTAAGTCACGTGCGGACACGTCGATCTGCTTGCGGGAGGGAGTGAGGACGGAGAGTCTCGTGCCGCTGCGACGGGCAGCGGTGCTCACCACGACGGCGCGTCCCCTGATGTTGGACGCATCGAACACCACCACGTCGCCGGGGCGAAGTGCCCGGAGGGCTATCTCAGCCTCCACCTCCGAGACGCTCTCCTCCGCGGACCCGACGAAAGAATCGGTGAGCTCCGGCTGTGTCATCTCGAGACGACGGAGTTCCCGCCTCTTGCGGTCGAGCACCGCCTCGGACGTGACGATGTCGGCGTCAGTCTGGAATTGTGCGAAGGACAGGTTCAGGAAGTGCGTTGCCGCCTCGCGTGAATGGCGCCTGACCATGTTCACGGCCATGTTGTACGTGGGTCTGAAGGCCGACGTCAACCGGAATGACCTGCTGAGGGCGAGCCCGACCGTCTGCTCGAACGTGACGAACGGGTTCCAGAGAGTTATCGCGTGCCCGATCTTGTCGAGTCCGCGGCGTCCGGCCCTGCCGGTCAGCTGTGTGTACTCGGATGCCCTGAGGAGCACATGGTGCTCGCCGGTGTACTTCGTGAGCTTCTCGATGACGACCGCCCGAGCGGGCATGTTGATCCCGACCGCAAGCGTCTCGGTGGCGAAGACCACCTTGATCAGGCCCTCCACGAAGCACTGCTCGACGGCTTCCTTGAACATCGGGATCATTCCGGCGTGATGGCATGCGATGCCGCTACCGACCTGGTCGAGGAACTCGTCGTATCCGAGCGCGGCGAGATCGGACCGGGACAGCGTCGACACGTGATCGTGCACGATCGCCAGGATCCTGTCTTCCTCCTCCCGGGACGTGAGAACCATCCCCGCAGACAGGCACGATTTCACGGCGTCTTCGCACTGCGCGCGGCTGAAGATGAACACGATTGCCGGGAGCATCTCGTTGTCCTCCAGCAACTCGACGATCTCCGGTCGCGTCGGCGTAGAGAATCTTCGCTTCGGTCGCTTGCCGTTCTGACCCCTCTGGGGGGTGTTCCTTGCGGCGGCGAGCATGCGCTCGAGCCCGCGGTTGGGTTCGCCGTTCACGATGGTGTCGTGCATCGCCACCCTGCCGTTGCTCGAGTCGAAGAAAGAGTGATGAGTCAGAAGCTCGACGGGTCTCCGGGTCTCGACCACCACCTCGGTGTGCCCTCGCACGGTCGACAGCCACTGACCCACCTCGTCCGCGTTCGACACTGTCGCCGACAGGCACACGAGCTGCACAGTGGGGTCGAGCTGGATGATGACCTCCTCCCAGACAGGTCCGCGGTACGCGTCCTGGAGGAAGTGCACCTCGTCCAGCACGACGGCTCCGAGCGATTCCAGACGACTCGAGGATGCGTAGATCATGTTGCGCAGCACCTCGGTGGTCATCACGACGATGGGCGCCTCGGGGTTGTACGCGTTGTCGCCGGTCACCAGACCGACGTTGGCTGCACCGTGAAGGTCGCACAGATCCCGGTACTTCTGGTTGGAGAGGGCCTTGATCGGTGCCGTGTAGAAGGCACGCTGCCCCATCGCCCGCGCACGGTGGATCGCGTACTCGGCGACGAGCGTCTTGCCTGATCCGGTAGGCGCTGCAACCAGCACCGATGACCCGTCGTCAAGGGCGTCCATGGCCTGCACCTGGAAGGGGTCCGCCGTGTACGACAGACCGGCAAGGAACGTGGACCTGATGTCGTTCACGACGTGGCTCTGCGGCGCACGAGCAACCATCCGATGAGAACGGACAGCACGTACAGAACCGAGAGCGGCACCGCGAGCGCGAGCATGCTGAACGGGTCGCCCGAGGGGGTGATCACGGCTGCGGCGACGAAGATACCCATGATCGCGTAGCGCCACTGGCGGATGAGGGTTCGCGGTGACACCATTCCCACGAGCTGCAGGAACACGATGAGAACCGGACTGAGGAAGCCGACCCCGAAGGCCAGCATCATGAGAACGACGAGCGACACGTACTTCGTGACCTGGTAGGCCTGGGTGACGTCATTGCCTGACCAGGAGATGAGGAACTCGAGTGCCTTGTCCAGGGTCCAGTACGCAATGGCGCACCCGGCTGCGAACAGCACGATCGACGACAGGATGAACGGTATGGCGTACCGCTTCTCCCGTCTCTCGAGTGCCGGAACCACGAAGCGCCATATCTGCCAGAGAATCACCGGCAGCGCCAGCACGAGCCCCCCGTACGTGCAGATTCGCAGCCTCGCGGTAAATCCGTCGAGGGGCCCGAGCGAGTACAGCGAACCGTCACAACCGAACTTCGTGCTCGACGCACACAGCCTCACGTACGGACGCGTCAGGAAGTCCTTCACCGGGTCGTAGAACGCCAGGAGCCCCATCATCCCGACAGCCACGGCGAGCACCGAGCGGATGATCCTCGACCTCAGCTCCCTGAGATGGTCGAGCACCGTCATTGGCGTCTGGTCAGCCACCGGACTGCCCTTCGGGGTGCGACGCGGGATCTTCCGGCGGCACGACGGCCTGCTCGGGTCTCATGGGCGGCGACGGCTCGGGGTCCACCTGACCGAATCCGCTGCGAAGCTCCTCCGCGGTGTTCCTCAACTCCTTCAGGGGCTCGTCGAATGTCTCCTTGAACTCCTGCTCGAAATTGCGCGCCATCGACCTGAGGTCGCCGTAGATCTTTGTCCCCTTGCGGATGACACCGGGCAGGCGCTCCGGCCCGAGCACGACGAGACCGGCCACCAGCAGGAAGAGAATCTCACTGCCGGACAGGTTGAACACCCTTTCAGCATACGAGAGCCCACCTAGGCTTCGGGGCGTGCAGCAGCGCCTTCCATCCCTGCGCGACACCCCGATTGCGTTCGCACACCGCGGTGCGCGGGCACACGCTCCCGAGAACACCATCGAGGCGTTCCAACTCGCACTCAGGCTCGGGGCGAACGGTCTCGAGTCCGACGTGTGGTCCACCGCGGACGGTGTCGCGGTTCTCGACCACGACGGGCAGGTGCGCAGGCTCCTGCGGAACGTGGCGTTGTCCACCGTGAACCGGGCTGATCTGCCCGGGCACATTCCCACCGTCGAGGAGCTGTTTGCGGAAGTGGGTCACAATTTCCACCTCAGCCTCGACGTCAAAGACCCCTCAGCCGTCGCCCCCCTCGCACGTTCGGTTGCGGACGCCGGATACGCGGTTGAGTGTCTCTGGTTGTGCAGTCCCCACGAGTCAGTGCTCGACGAGTGCCGCAGTGCAATCCCCGGCGCGCACCTTGTTCACTCCACCCGACTGCAGCGCCTGCCCCGCACCTTCGAGCAACACTGCGCCCACCTGTCCGCGTCCGGTGTGGACACGGTCAATCTCCACCACTCGGAATGGAACGGTGGACGGGTTGTGATGTGCCACCGGTTCGGCCTCAACGCTTTCGGATGGGACATCCAGTACGCCGAAGCGATGGAGAACGGACTGCGAATGGGGCTCGACGGCGTGTACAGCGACCATGTCGACATGATGGTCGACGTGTACGCGGGGACCATCGGGGCGCTCGAGAGACCCCGTTAGAGCGTGTCGAAACGCGAGAACGGCCAGACCACCGCGAATGCACGTCCCACGATGAGCGTCTCGGAAATCGACCCGAAAGAGCGACTGTCGAACGACTCGGGCCTGTTGTCGCCCATCACGAAGACGTGATGGGCGGGCACCGTGATCCGCCTCATGTTCACGACCCGGCACTTCTGGGTGAGGTCGGTCTTCGAGGTGTCCCGCGTGGGCAAGTACGCCTCGGCAAGGGGCTTGTCGTTGATGTAGACGACGCAATTCTTGATCTCTATGCGCTCGCCCTGGAGACCGATCACGCGCTTGATGAGGTCGTCGTGGGCCACGGAGGCCCCGTTCGTGGTGATCCTGTCGAACACGACAACGTCGCCCCTGTGGACGTCGTGCAGCCGGTAACTCATCTTGTTCACGAGCACCCTGTCGTTCGAGAACATCGTGGTCTCCATGGAGGGCCCACTGATGTAGAACTGCTGCAGCACGTACACCCGCACGAGAAGCGCTGCGACGAGGGCCACCCCGATGACGATCAACCAATCTCGAAGCACCTTTGCCGCCCCGCCTCTCCCCTGTGGGGCAGGTTCGGCATCGCCGGCAAGGTCAAGCAGAGGGTCGATCGGTGGGGTCTGCTCGCTCATGCCGTCACAACGCTAGTTGCTGGTCGGCCGGAAGGACGCTCACAGACTCTCCATCAGTTTGTCGACGCGTTCATCTGACGAACGGAAAGGGTCCTTGCAGGCCACTGTTCGTTGTGCCTGGTCGTTGATCTTGAGGTGCACCCAGTCGACGGTGACGTCGCGGCCGGCTTCCCGCGCCTTGCGGAGGAACTGACCGCGCAGGTGCGCCCGCGTGTCGAGCGGGGCGGTTCCCGTGGCTCTCTCGGTCTCGTCGGATGTGAACAGCGTGTCCACCATGCCACGGCTGCGCAACTTGTTGAACACTCCACGCTGCGGGTCGATGTCATGGAACTGAAGATCGAGTGCCTGCACCCGGGGCGAATCAAGAGTGATGTCATTGCTCTCCGCGTAGTTGCGGATCAGATTCTGCTTGATCGCCCAGTCGATCCGTCTGGTGAGTCGCTCGTTCTGCTGTGCGATGTCCTCGAGAGTCTCCGTCCACAGACGGAGTGCCGCCGACTCCTCGTCCGGCAGACCGTGCTTCTCCTCGAAGTCGACTGCCTGCTCGGCGAGATACGACTGGATGTCGAAGGCACTCATCTCGCGACCGTTGGCGAGACGGACGGGCCTGCGACCGGAGACGTCCACGCTGATCTCCCTGATGGCGCGGATCGGGCTCTCCAGGGTGAGGTCACGGAGATTCACGGTTCCATGCTCGAGCATCCGAAGCATGATGGCCGCCGTTCCCAGTTTCAGGAAGTTGGTGTGGTCCGACATGTTCGAGTCGCCCACGATCACGTGAAGCCGCCTGTAGGTCTCGGAGTCCGCATGTGGCTCGTCGCGGGTGTTGATGATCGGTCTCGACCGGGTGGTTGCCGACGAGACCCCTTCCCAGATGTGCTCGGCCCGCTGCGAGAGACAGAACACCGGACCCTTTGACGTCATCAGCACTTTCCCGGCACCCGCGACCAACTGGCGGCTGACGAGGAACGGGATGAACTGGGCGTCGTAGTCAGTGGTCTCCGTGGCCCGCCGAGTCAGGTAGTTCTCGTGGCAGCCGTAGCTGTTCCCTGCAGAGTCAGTGTTGTTCTTGAACAGGTAGATGGTGCCCCTGATCCCCTCGTCGCGCATCCTGGACTCGGCCCGCTCCACGAGACGGTGCAGGATCAGCTCCCCCGCCTTCTCGAAGATGCACGCCTGCCGGATGGAGACGCACTCGGGCGTCGCGAACTCGGGATGGGACCCGACATCGAGGTACAGGCGTCCACCGTTCTCGAGGAACACGTTCGAGCTGCGTCCCCACGCGACGACACTGCGGAACAGGTAGCGCGCAACCTCGTCTGGTGTGAGACGCCGCTGGCCCTTCAGGGTGCAGGTGATTCCGTACTCGGTCTCCACACCGAAGATACGGCGGTCCATGTCAGGAGAGCAGTTCGGAGACGTTCTCCACCGCGAGCCGTTCGAAGCGGCGACGGCGTCCGCTGCGGGCAAGGAGTGCGACCTCGACATCGGCCGACTCGAGGGAGCGGTCAGCCCCGGCGAGTGCCGCCACTGCGGACTTCAGGGTGGACCGGAGGGAATCGTCCACCGGGCGGTTCTCCGTCATCCGACCGTGGACGGACTCGGCGTCGCCGCCGAGCACGCAGAACTCGTGCTCGTCGAGGACCGTCCCGTCGAAGGTGATGTGGAACAGCCGGTCGCCCGCGCGATCGTCGCCCACCTCGGCCACGAGGATCTCGACCTCGAGCGGTTTGGCACCGGAGGTGAACTCGTGACCGATGGCCTGTGCGTACTGGTTGACGAGGCTGCGGGCCTCGACATCGCGACGGGCGTACTGGAAGCCCGTGAGATCCGCTTGACGGACACCCAGCATGCGCAACTGGTCGAACTCGTTGTACTTGCCGACACCTGCGAACGCGATGCGGTCATAGATCTCGCTGATCTTGCGCAGGGTCTTGGAGGGGTTCTCCGCCACGATGAGGATGCCATCGGCGCTCTGCGCCGCGATCAATGCGCGACCGCGGGAGATGCCCTTGCGTGCGAAATCCGCCCGGTCCTTCATCATCTGTTCCGGCGGGACGTAGAAGGGCATGCTCATCGCGTCTTCACCTCTTCCTCGATGGAACGGAAGATCCCGTCGAGCTCGTCGTCGGAAACCGACACCCATCCGTCGGCGGTGATGGTCGCGACGACCGGATAGACACGCCTGAGCATGTCGGGTCCACCAGTGCCCGCATCTGCCTCTGCTGCCTCCCAGAGCGACCGGCACGCCAATGCGACCGCGGCATCACGCTCGAGCGAACTGCGCCAGCCGACCTTGATCACAGTCCCGGCGTGCAGGCTGCCGCTGCCGATTGCGACGAATTCACGCTCCTCGTACCGTCCACCGGTCATGTCGAAATCCCAGATGTGACCGGTTCCGTCGCGGGGCTCGAAACCGGCGAACAACGGGAGAACGGCGAGGCCCTGCATTGCCGCAGGCATGTTGTTGCGGATCATGAAGCTCAGCTGGTTCGCCTTGCCCTCGAGCGACAGGGGGTGTCCCTCCATCTTCTCGTAGTGCTCCAATTGCAACTGGAACAACTTGATCATCTCCACGGCCGGGCCTGCGGCCCCGGAGATCGCCACGCCGCTGAACTCGTCGGCCTGCACCACCTTGTCCATGTTCTTGCTCCGGATGAGGTTGCCCGCGGTGGCCCTGCGGTCGCCGGCGATGACGACACCGTTGACGTAGCGGAGGGCGACACACGTGGTTCCGTGGGGCACATCGAGGTCGCCTGCCGCCTGGGCGAACGGCTGGATCCCGGTTGTTCTCAACAGGTGCATGAAACTGGAGCCGGGATCCTCGGCTGGTGCGAACCGGGGCACGTTCATCACTCTCCGCCCTTCTGGACGTAGTTCTTCACGAACTCCTCGGCGTTCTCCTCGAGAACCTGGTCGATGTCATCGAGCAGGTCGTCGAGTTCTGACTTCAACCGCGACGTGTCGGTCGTCGTGGAATCGACACTCTCGATTTCCTCGTCGCGATGCCCGGACCCGCTCTTCTTCACCCGTTCCTGCATGACTACACCGTACCCAAACCCTGTTCGTTGCCGTCCAGACGGTCACCAGCCCGGGTCTGGATCCATCCGTTCCACGGTGCCCGTCAGGCGGAGAAGCAGGTCATCAATGGTCCGGGAGCCATCGATGAGCGGCTGCACATGGGCCCTGCTCCCCTTCGTCGGGTCCATCATCGGGATGCGCACGAGTCCCTCGGGTGTGTCGACAACGATGCCGTCCCAGTTTGCGGACACGATTCTGTCCGGCCACTCCGCCACGCACCTGCCGCGGAAGTAGGCACGCGTGGAGTCCGGTGGCTGGGTCATTGCCCGTGCGGCGTCGGCGTCATCGACCATCACACGAAGCCCCGCCTTTCCCGCGAGGCACTTGCCCGGCCTCATGTCGTGGTACTGCAGGTCGATGGCCCGCACCCGGGGATCAGCAGGGCCAACACCGTGCCTCTCTGCGAAGCCGTCGATCATCCGTCGCTTGGCGACCCAGTCGACCGTGTCCGCCAGCAGCAGGGGGTCGCTCGAGAGACAATCGAGCACACGTGACCATTCCGCCAGCACGGCAGCACCCTCCCCTCCGATGCAATCGTCCGAGGAGCGGGACAACCAACCCGCGACGGCGGAGTGGATCTCTCGTTGCATGTCGAGTGCGGTAATCGTGCGGCCGTCCACCAAGGTGACCGCGTGGCGCAATGACACGTCATGGCTGACCATCCTGATGTCGGCCACGGGGTCGGCGGTCACCAACCAGTCCGGGAACATGTTGTCCTCGATGCACGCGAGAACGAGTGCGGTGCTGCCGACCTTCAACCAGGTCGCCACTTGGCTCATGTTCGCGTCACCCGCGATCACATGGAGCCGGCGGAACCGTGACGGATCGGCATGGGGCTCGTCGCGCGTGTTGACGATCGGTCGTCTGATGGTGGTCTCGAGACCGACCTCCTCCTCGAAGAAGTCCGCCCGTTGGGAGAGTTGAAAGGCGGGCACGTTCTCCCCCTCGCGCCTGTTCTCGGACCCGACCTTGCCGGCCCCGCAGAACACCTGGCGGGAGACGAAATGGGAGGTGATGAACTTCTGGAGACGACCGAACGGAAGGTCGCGCTCAACGAGGTAGTTCTCGTGGCAGCCGTAGCTGTTGCCCTTTCCATCCGAGTTGTTCTTGTACGCAACGAGCCCCGCTCCCGCAGCGAGCCTCTCGGAGGCGCGCTCCATGCTGCGTGTGATGATCATCTCGGCCGCGCGGTCGTACAGGACGACCTCGGAGGGTGTCGCGCACTCGGGCGTGGAGACCTCCGGGTGTGCGTGGTCGACGTAGTAGCGCGCGCCGTTCGTGAGGATCGCATTCGCCATCATGGACTCGACGTGCGGGTACTCGGCGGACGGGTCCCACGCACCGCGGGCATCCAGATGCGGCGTCTCGTTCAGGAAGTCCCACACACGGAGCGACAGTCCGTCGTCGCTGTAGGCGTTGACGAGCAGTGACGAAGCGACCATCGGCGAAACGTCCAGCCCGCGCGCGACAATGCCGAATTCTGTCTCGATGCCCGAGATCTTCTGGATGGCCATCGTCAGAGGTACTGGCCCGACACCGTCCGCTCGATGGCCTTGCCACCGGCGTTCCCGCCGTCCCCGGGGGAACCATGGACGAGCGTGCGGATGAAGATGATGCGCTCACCCTTGCGTCCCGAGATCCGCGCCCAGTCGTCGGGGTTCGTGGTGTTCGGCAGGTCCTCGTTCTCGTGGAACTCGTCGCGGATGGACCTCACGAGGTCGTCAGGGGTGATGCCCTCCCTGTCCCCCGCCAGATGCCTCTTGATCGCGTACTTCTTGGCGCGGCGCACGATGTTGTCGATCATCGCACCGCTCGCAAAGTCCTTGAAGTACAGGGTCTCACGGTCACCGTTCTGATAAGTGACCTCGAGGAACTCCGTGGACTCGTCGGTGCGGTACATCTCCCGCACGGTCAGGTCGATCAGAGCCTGGAGGTCGGTGGTGGTCGAGTCGAAGGCATACGGAAGGTCGGCCACGAGGTAACGCGAGAAGATCTGCCGGGCGGCGGCTGCCGAGGGTCGATCGACCTTGATCTTCACGTCGAGACGTCCCGGCCTGAGGATTGCCGGGTCGATGAGGTCCTCACGGTTCGTGGCCCCGATCACCATGACGTTCGAGAGCCCCTCGACACCGTCCAGTTCGGCCAGCAACTGCGGAACGATCGTCGACTCCATGTCGGAGGACACCCCGGTGCCGCGTGCACGGAACATCGAGTCCATCTCGTCGAAGAACACGATCACCGGCCATCCCTCCTCGCTCTTCTCGCGGGCACGGACGAATATCTGCCGGATCTGTCGTTCCGTCTCACCCACGTACTTGTTGAGCAGCTCGGGTCCCTTCACATTGATGAAATAGCTTCTCGCCTTGTCGGCACCGGTGCGCTCGGCCACCTTCTTGGCCAGGCTGTTGGCGACGGCCTTTGCGATCATCGTCTTGCCGCAACCGGGAGGTCCGTACAGAAGGATCCCCTTCGGCGCGGGCAGGCGGTACTCGGCGAACAGTTCGGTGTGCAGGAACGGCAACTCGACGGCGTCCGCGATCTGCTCGATCTGGTCGTCGAGACCCCCGATGTCCTCGTACGTGACGTCGGGGACCTCCTCGAGCAACAGGTCCTCCACGTCGGGCTGGTGGAGCCTCTCGAGCAGGACGGAACTCTTCGCGTCGTAGAGGTACAGGTCACCGCTGCGCACGTTGGTGCCGCGCAGACCGTCCGACAGGGTGACCACACGGCGCTCGTCGTTCCTCGCCGTGACCATCGCGCGGATGCCGTCCTCGAGGAGTTCCACGATCGTCACGACCTCGCCCGCCACCTCCGCGCCGCGCACCATGACCACGTTCATCGACTCGTTCAGCACCACCTCTGCTCCTCGGTGCAAGCTGTCGTGTTCCACCCCCTCCGCCACCTGAACTCGCATCTTCCGACCGGAGACCAGCACGTCGACAGAACGGTCGTCGTTCAACTCCAGGAGGACGCCGTAGCCATTCGGGGGGGCGGACAGCTTGTCGACCTCGGCACGCATGTTCTCGATCTGTTGACGGGCGTCACGCAAGGCAGACGTCAGTCTCGAGTTCTGGTTCGCGGCCGAGGCCAGCTGGCCTTTCACCTCGAGGAGTTGCTCCTCGATCTGGCGCGAACGGTCCGGCAACAGCGCCAGTCGCTGCCGCAACTGTTCGATTTCCGATTCCAGCGCCCGACGTTCCGCGTCTGTCATGGTGGAAGGTTATTGCGCCGTCGCCACGGCGACCAGACCGAGCAACAGACGGGGTTCGGGAGGGAGCCCCGTGTAGACTTCGGCAAGCCCAAAAGGGACACGACCCCCGAAAATCGGTACGAAGGGACATTCAAATGAAGGTGTGGATTGACCAGGACCTGTGCACCGGAGACGGCCTCTGTGAGGAAATCGCCCCCGACGTGTTCACGCTTCTCGACGACGGTCTCGCCTACGTGAAGGAAGGCGCCACGGTCTTTGCCGAGGCCAAGGGCAACAAGCAGGGTGCCGACGGTCTCGCGAACATCCCGGACAACAAGCTCGATGGTGTCATCGAGTCCGCCGAGGAATGCCCCGGCGAGTGCATCTTCATCGAGCCCTGATCGTCACGCGGCCGTCGGCCGTCGTTCAACCGATGTAACGGGCCACCGTGAGAAAAGCCGTGTGGGCCACCATGCGGTGATCCGGACGCACTGACATGCCCTCGATGTGCCAGGTCCGGTGCAGCACCTCCAGTGTCCGCTGGTCCACCCATCCCCTGCCGAGGGCATCCCTCGTCTGTACAGCCTGCGTGATGGACGGCGTGTACGCCACCAGCAGCCCTCCGGTCGTGAGCACTTTCTCTGCGTGCGGCACGACCTGCCACGGCTCGGGAAGATCGAGCACGACCCTGTCGAACTCGCCTTCGGGCGTCTCGGCGTAGGAGTCACCGAGCGAGAGGTGGTACCTGTCGAGCGCTTCTTCCCCGAGGAACGACGTGACGTTGGCGCGGGCCCTGTTCATGAAGTCCTCGCGCAGTTCCACCCCGGTGATCTCCGCGCCCCATCGAAGCATCGTCATGGAGAGCGCACCGCTGCCGATGCCCGTCTCGTAGACGCGGACACCCGGGTGGATGTCCCCGAGCATGCAGATGGGTGCGAGATCCTTCGGATAGATGACCTGTGCCCCGCGGGGCATCTCCACGACGAAGTCCTCGAGGGTCGGGCGCACCACGATGTAGCGGGCCCCCTTCGTCGATTCGAGAACCGCCCCCGGCTTCTTGCCGATCAGTTGGGCATGGGGCACGTAGCCGGCGTGGCTGTGGAACTCGCCCTCGTCGTTCAACGTGACGAGGTACCTGCGCTTCTTCGAGTCGATGAAGAGCGCCTTCTCCCCCGACCTGAACTCGGAACTCATGGCGCCGTCCCGCCGTTCCGTTCGATGCCCACGACAAGGGTCTCGCCCCTCGCCAGACGGACGACACGGCGCGAACGCGGCCTGTCGTTCCACCACCGGACGACCCCGAGGAGAACCAACACGCGTGAGACCCATCTGCTGCGCGACTGCAGGCGGCGCAGCAGGCGGCGCCCGATGAACCTGACAAGTGCCATGGCTCTCAGAAACGTCTGAACTCGACCCGACCGGAACGCTTGCGTCCGGAACGCCGACCGAGCAGGTACGCAATGATGATGACCGCGGTCGCGATGGCACCACCGGCGGCCACGACGGACTGTCTCTTGTCCTCTGCACGGCCCTGGATGTCGGCCTGCAGGACCCGGAACTTGTTCTCCAACTCGTCTCGTGTGATGCGTTGCTCGCTCATGATGGATCCTTTGCCAGGGAAGTCTTGGAGATGCGGGAGATTGCCGCCCACACCGCTGCCGAGAGGACGACGGCAGCAACGAGATAATGCACGAAGGACCATGCGCCGTCGAGGGCCGTTCCGCCGACGTTCTGGGACAATCTCAGCGCACCCAGCCCGAGCATGACGACGGACATGCCGAGACTCAGCGACGCAAGAGTGCCGTAAGCCAGCCAACGTCCCGCACCCTTGATCGGGCCGACCGTTTCCTGGACGGCATAGGCCTTCACGGAGTCCACGAGGTCGGCGACGCGGTCGGTGGAGCTTTCTCTCGGTGAGGATGCCGGCAGGGACATGCGGACAGCCTATGGGGACACCACGGGAATGGGTCCGCCCGGGTCAGGGTGCCAGGTCTGCGCTGCGCGGACCTGCAGACGCACGTCGCAGACCGTCCGAGAGCATCGCCCACAGCGGCCGGTACGCGGACTTGTTGTCGATGCCCGGCTTGTTGAGGAGCAGGACGAACCTCACGGGCTCGTCGCCGTCGATGGGGACGTATCCGGCGAGCGCCTTCACGCCGTTGAGGGTGCCCGTCTTGCCGACGAGGACGCCCTCGAGCGGGCTGTCGAGGAAGGACTCGCGCAGCGTTCCCGTCTTGCCCGCCACGGCAAGCAACGTCGGGAACCTGTCGACGAAGCGGTCGAGAAGCGCGTCGAACACTGCGCACGAGAACTTGTTGTCCGCGGACAGACCGGAACCGTCGTTCATCGTCCAGCCGTCGGGGATCCCCCACTTCTTCAGGGTCTCGCTCACGACTGCCAGACCGTCCGCCGTCGACCCGACACCCTTGCCCTTCACTCCGATCTGCTTGAGCAGGGTCTCGGCGGTGTTGTTGTCGCTGTTGACGAGCATCTCGTTGACGATGCCCGCAACAGTTGACGACGGAACGTCAAGCACCGGCTCCGTGCCGGACGGGAGAACATCGTGCGCCGACCCGCCTGCCACGGCGACACCCCTCGCCTGCAGCA
This sequence comes from Actinomycetota bacterium, assembly GCA_041180985.1. Lineage (GTDB taxonomy): Bacteria > Actinomycetota > Acidimicrobiia > Acidimicrobiales > Ilumatobacteraceae > UBA2093. Next base: position 13,820 of record JBEGQK010000027.1, on the reverse strand, counting down.
GGACCGCAAGCTCCCCTGCTGCCGCGAGCGCAGGATCATCCGGCTTCAGTGGCTGACCGACCACCGCGCCGTCGTCGACAACGAGTGCACCGAGGGGTCCGCTCTCCGTGCCGTGGTATTCGGGCGGCCATCCCGCCACGAACCGCTCGGCGTCGAGATACGTGTCCACGCCGACGACTCGTCCCGTCACGGCGCGTACACCGGCCGCCACGATCCCGTCCGCAATCGACTCGAGCGAAGTCTGGTTGAAGGTGGGGTACTTCTCTGATGCCGTGTACTCGTTGCGCACGATGAGCGGGTCCCCGCCGCCGACAATGAACAGGTCACCGACGGTGCCGTCCGGGTTCTTCGTGGCACGCACGGAGGTGGTGAACGTCGTGTCCGGACCGAGCACCTCGAGGGCCACCGCTGCCGTCACCAACTTGACCGCGCTTCCCGGCACGAACGATTCCGAGGCGCGAACCTGCTCGAGATCGCTCCCCAGCCAGTGGACCGACAGACACGAACCCGTGGGCAGACCGTTGCGCAGGTCCGACAAACCCGAAGTGACGCGCGCCGTGCGCGTCACGAAAGAGAGAGTCCCCGGAGTCCGGCGCGCGGACAGCACGGGTTGACGCGGGTTGTCCCGCGGCGTCGCCGCCCCGAGTGCATCGACACGCGAGCCAAGCGATGACAGTGCCATGAACAGCCCACCGAGCACGAGCGCCCCGGCCACTCCCACGGTTGCGACGAGCCTGGCCGGATTGTCCGCCCGGCGCGGAGTGCGATCAGCGTGTCGCGACACCCGTGAACCTTGCGTAGCGGTAGAGGTGGCCGAGAGCGACGACCGCCCGGTTGCCTGTGGCGTAGCAGAGTCGCCCGCTCTCGCGGACGGCCACCACACCGGCGTTGTGCGGGTCAGCCGTCGCAAGCTCGGTGGCCACGAGAATCGGCTTTCCAGTCTTTGCGCTCAGTTCCGCGGCCGCGGACGCGAAGCGTGCATCCTGGCGCTCGTGGTACTCCACGATCCGCTCCAGACCGTGGTCGGGATAGAAACGTCCCTCCCGCATGAGGCGTGCCTGGTTGGCCTGGATACCGAGTCCGAGATAGATGACGGCGTCGACATCGGCGTGCGACGCGATGAGTTCCATGACCTCCGGGATCGTGTCGCGCGTCTCCCCGCCCGCGCAGTCCACCGGGTTGTTCCGGCTCCACCGGGGCGGCAACTTCCCGTCGATCGCGGAACGCAGGTCATCCGGCAGCGGCATCAACCTCAGCTCGCCGTCTCGCGCGATGGCGTCGGATGTGACAACGCCCCATCCCCCGGCAGTCGTGAGGACGACGATGTTCGGGCCCTTCGGGAGCGGTTGCGTCGCGAACGTTGCGGCGGCTTCGTATGCCTCCTCCACGGTCGCTGCCCTCGTGATTCCCTTTGCACGGCACTCACCGTCGAAGACCGAGTCGTTGGCCGCGAGGGCACCCGTGTGGCTGGCGGCGGCACGCGCACCGTTCTCCGTGGCACCTCCCTTGATGACGACCAACGGCTTCTTGGTCGTCACTGCGCCGAGGCGGTCCATGAGCGCCCGGCCATTGGAGATTCCCTCGACGTAGGCAAGCGACACCTTCGTCTCGTTGTCGACCGCGTACCACTCGACCAGGTCGGCGACACCAAGGGCCGCGGCGTTGCCCGCCGACACCGCACGACTGATCCCGACGCCCGTCTGGCGTGCGTAGTTCATGAAACTGGAGACGAAGTTGCCGCTCTGGCTCGCGACACCGATGCCGCCGGCGGGTGGGTACGGCGCGACGATCTGTGCGCACAGATGTGCCGGTGTCGACACCACACCCTGGCCGTTCGGACCCGCCATGAGTATCCCGAGTTCGTCGGCAAGAGCGACGAGGTCGGCCTCGAGCGCACGTCCTTCGTCGCCTGCCTCGCCGTAGCCCGCAGAGGTGAGGAAAGCCGCCTTGATGCCCTTGCGTGCGCATGCCCGCAGCAGGTCCGGATTGGCGGATGCAGGCGTGCACACGAACACGAGGTCGATGGCATCGTCGGGCAGGGCGTCGATGTCCGCGACGGTCTTCACGCCGAGCACCTCCTCCCCACTCAGGTTGGTGCCGAACACCGCGCCCTCGTAGCCGCTCGCGAGGATGTTGTGCAGGGACACGAAACCGAACTTGCCCGGGTGCGTCGATGCACCGGTCACCAACACCCCCTTCGGGTCGAACAGTGCACGGAACTGCTCGTCCGAGAATCGTCGCGAGGTGGATGCGAGATCGGGCCTTTCGCCGAGTTCGACGAGAGCATCCACGGCGACGATGCGGCCCGACGACGTGACGATCAACGGGTTGATGTCGACCGACGAAATGTCCGTCCGTCGCACGGCGACATCGGACAGGGCGACGAGGCAGTCCACGAGCTGGGCCCGGTCGACGGCCTCCTCACCGCGGAAGGCGCCGAGGAATTTCTGCGTCCGCAGCGAATCGATCATGTCAGCGGCCTGGGCCCGGGAGACCGGCGCCGGCCGGAAAGTGACGTCCGCGATCGCCTCGGCGAGAACGCCGCCGATACCGAGCATGACCGTGGGCCCGAACTGTGGGTCCACCAGGACTCCTGCGATCAACTCGCGACCGCCTGAGACCATCTCGGCGACCAAGAGGTGAACGTCTCCATCCGCTGCCGTCGCTTTCGACAACAGTTCGGATGCTGCCGCACGCACCTGGGACGCATCGGCGAGCCGGAGTCGGACCAGTCCCCGCTCCGTCTTGTGGGCGATCGAGTCCCCGCCGAGTTTCACCACGACGGGGAAGCCCATGGCCTCGGCCGCACTGACCGCCTCGTCGACGCTGTGGGTCACTGCTTCCCGGGCGAACGGAACCCCGTACTCGCGGAGAATCTCCTTCGAAGCGGCTTCGGACAGGGTGGAACCGTGGGAATTCGTGGACACGGCTACACGGTAGTTGGCGCGACCGGACTGCAGGGGTGGTCAACCCACAAGGGCCGAGCGGAAGAACGCAATCACGCTCTCGCAGTGTTCACGGATGTTCTTCGTGGTCAGGGCTTCCTCATTGAGAAGGCCCGTCACGAAAGGTGCATCCGAGAAGTACGTGAGGATTGCCCCGTACCCCGTGATCAACAGTTGGCGGGGATCGTGCCTCCGGAGCACACCGTCGTCCATCAGCTCCTGCAGATAGGCAGCGGCCGACTCGAAAAGGGGCTTCAGGACCGATGCGAGGTCGATACCGAGATGGATTCCCCCGTCGAGCGCCTCGCGCCTCATCAAACGGACGTAGTCGGGATGGTCCTCGAACAAGGCGAAGCCCGCCCGCAGCACCAGTTCGACCTTGTCCCACCCGGTTGCCTCCATTGCGACGGCAATGTCAACCCGCTCGAGCCAGTCGGACATGATCCGCTCGAACACGTCCCCGTACAGGGCCTCCTTGGACGGGAAATGGTGCAGCAGGCTCGGTCGCTTGATCCCCACGCCGGCAGCGATGTCGTTCAGGGACGTCCCGTCGTACCCACGCTCGGCAAAGCACGTGACCGCCTCGTCGAGAATCAGGTCCCGCGTGCCCCGTTCCTCGTGCGATTGTTCGGCCATCGATTCCAAATTACCGTCGCCGATTGCCTACCTACCAGTAGGTAGCGGTCTAAGGTCGGGACATGAAGCATTTTCTGCTGCAGATTCTGTTGGCCGTCGGGATCGGATTCCTCGTGACCACGGTCGCCAACACGGCAACGACCGTCTATCTCCACCGTTGCCTCAGTCATCGCGGATTGACCCTGCGCAAGCCCGCGTCGATGGTGTTCAGGACGATCATCTGGCTCACCACCGGGATAAAGCCGAGGCAATGGGTCGCGGTGCACCGCAAGCACCATGCGTTCACGGACGAAGACGGTGACCCGCATTCACCTGTCCTGCTCGGGTGGAAGACGGTGCAGGCAAAGAACGTGGCCCTCTACAGGAAGGCACTGAGCGACCCGGCGATTCTCGAGAAGTACGCGCGTGACCTGCCCGACGACCGTTGGGACCGCCTTCTGTTCAACCACAAGAACACGGGGTTGCTCACGGGAATCGCCATCCTGATGGTCGTCTGCGGTCCACTCGTGGGGTTCCTCGCTGCCTTCGCGCACACGAACATGTATCTCGCCGGGAACGCAGCCGTCAACGCACTCGGTCACCATTTCGGTCGCCGGCCCTACGACAACAGGGCGACGAATCTGCAGTGGCTCGCCTTCTGCACGATGGGTGAAGGTCTCCACAACAACCACCATGCGGCGCCGTCGTCGCCACGGCTGTCGCACCGTTGGTCCGAGATCGACCCGGGATGGTGGGTCATCCGCACCCTTGCCGCCTGCGGACTCGCGACCCTCCGATTTGCCGACATACGCCTGACACCGCGTGCGAAGGCAGGGGCCGCCTGACGACCACCAGTACCGTGATGACGTGTCCTTGACAGACGCCATCACGGCAGCCCGCTTCTTCGACGGCACCCGGATGCACGGTCCGTCGGTGATCACCGTCTCGGAAGGAACGGTGCGCAGCATCGCGCCGTTCGAGGGAGTGCCCGACCATCACCTGCTGGTGCCAGGTTATGTCGACCTGCAGATGAACGGATTCGATGACGTTGACTGCGCCGACGCGGACGCCGACAACCTGGCGAGGCTGGACGGCATGCTCGCGCAGGCCGGCACGACCTCGTACCTGGCGACACTCATCACCGACGACCTTGCCGCCATGTCACGCCGCGTCGAACGCATTTCGGGGGCAGGCCTGGAGGGCTGCGTCGGCATACACCTGGAGGGCCCCTTCATCGGTTCGGCACCGGGTGCACATCCGCGTGCCCTTGTGGCTGAGCCCGACATCGGTTGGCTGCAGAGCCTCCCCGGGACAGTGAGGCTGGTCACCGTGGGGATCGAGCACGAGCGAAGCACCGACGCGATCAGGGCGTTGCGTGCGAGGGGTGTCATCGCGTCGATCGGCCACACGAGACCCTCGCGCGAGCAATGGGAAGCAGCTGTGGCAGCGGGTGCGCAGATGGTGACGCATCTGTTCAATGCAATGTCCGGTGTCCACCACAGGGAGTTCGGTGTGGCACTTGCCGCCCTGACCGACGACCGGGTCGTGACGGGGCTCATCGCTGACACTCACCACGTGCAACCGGCTGCCGTGTCCGTTGCGTTCGCCGTCAAACCGTCCGGTGTGTGCCTCGTCTCTGACTCGATTGCATGGCGAGCCGCGTGGGCGCAGAGGGCCGGCGTTCGGGTCGTGAACGGTGTGCCGACTCTCGGGGACGGCACTCTTGCCGGAAGTGCCACCCCCCTGGGCGAATGCGTCCGGAATGCAGTGACGGAATGCGGAGTGGAACTGTCCACAGCCCTCCGTGCCGCCACCTCGGTCCCGGCGCGCCTGCTCGGCCGTCGTGACATCGGAGTCATCGAGACGGGAATGTCATGCGACATGGTTGCTTGTGACGACTCCCTCCGCGTCGTGCACACGTGGCGGCGATTACAGTCTCTCCGTGGCTTCCAAACTGACATCTGACCAGGACCAGCAGGCAATCGCCCTCATCAGGGGCCTCGCAATGGATGCCCCCCTCGCTGCCAAGAGTGGCCACCAGGGAACTGCGATGTCTCTCGCTCCCCTCGCACACGTCCTTTTCAGTCGCATGATGCGCTTCGACCCGGCCGACCCGCAGTGGTTGAACCGGGACCGCTTCATCCTCTCCGGTGGTCACGCATCGATTCTCCAGTACGCCATGCTCTTCCTCTCCGGACACGGGACCGAGATGGATGACATCAAGCAGTTCCGGCAATGGGGCTCGGCGACGCCCGGTCACCCCGAGGTCGGACACACCGACGGCGTCGAGGTGACAACGGGCCCACTCGGGCAGGGGTTCGCGAATGCCGTCGGCATGGCCATCGCCGAGGCCCACCTGCGCGCGACCCACGGTGCTGATGCGATCGATCACGACATCTATGTCATCGCCGGCGACGGTTGCCTGATGGAGGGCATCAGCCATGAAGCCGCGTCACTCGCCGGTCACCTGAAGCTCGATCATCTGGTGTGCATCTTCGATGACAACAAGATCACCATCGACGGCGGGACGGACATGAGCTGCTCAGATGACGTCGCCATGCGTTTCCGTTCCTACGGCTGGAACGTCCTCGATGCGGGTGACCCCGGCGACGATCTCGATTCCATCGAGAAGACACTGAGGGCAGCCGTCACGCACCGGGGCCAACCCACACTCGTCGTGCTGCGGACCCACATCGGCCACCCGTCACCCGACCTCACCGACAACCACACGGCGCACGGGAACCCCTTCACCGCCGCCCACGTCACCGCCACGAAGAAGGTCATGGGCATACCCGACGAACCGTTCTGGGCCCCGTCCGAACTTGTCGGCGCGTACAGGAGCCATGTCGCGGCCCGCGCGGCCGAGGCTGTCGGGGCGTGGAGGTCATCGATCGGCGGGCGCGAGAAGGCCGTCACGGGCGCAGTCACGACGCTCGCAGTCCCGGGATGGGACGCATCTCTTCCCACGTTCGATGCCGACACCAACCTCGCGACGCGCCAGGCGTTCCAGAAGGCACTCGAGGCGAGCAGAGACACTCTTCCCGCGGTCATCAGCGGCGCCGCCGACCTCACCGGGAACACCGGTGCCCAACTGGATGGCAAGAACGCGTTCTCTTCATCGAACAATGCCGGACGGCAGGTGTATTACGGCATCCGTGAGCACGCAATGGGAGCTGCGCTCGTCGGGATGGCTCTGCACGGCGGGGTGCTGCCGGTGGCCGGCACGTTTTTCGTCTTCGCCGACTACATGCGCCCGTCCATCCGTCTTGCGGCACTCTCGCGCGCGAAGTGCGTGTTCGTCTTCAGTCATGACTCCGTCGGCGTCGGTGAGGACGGGCCGACCCACCAACCGATCGAGCACCTGGCCACGCTGCGGGCAATCCCCGGGCTCAACGTCATCCGCCCGTCGGACCCGAACGAGACCATCGCCGCGTGGAGGGCGGCCGTGGAGCACGACGGCCCCACGGCGATCATCCTCTCCCGGCAGAACGTCCCGTCGTTGACCGACGGCTCCGCAGTCGCTGTCGGTGCAAAGTCGATCCGTACCTCGCCCCATCCTGCCGCTGTGATCATCGCCACCGGAAGCGAGCTCGGTGTCGCATGCGATGCGGCCGAGACTCTGGCGGCCGAGGGAATCCCCGTCAATGTCGTCTCGATGCCTTCATGGAACGTCTTTGATGCCCAACCGGTCACGTACCGCCGCTCTGTGCTGCCTGCTGGTGTGCCGGTCGTCAGCGTCGAGGCTGGGTCGACCTTCGGGTGGGCCAAGTACGCCGACGCATCGGTCGGCATCGACAGGTTCGGCGCGAGCGCGCCGGGCAACGTCGTGATGGACAAGCTCGGTGTCAACGTCGCGAACGTCGTCGCCACCGTGAAGGAAGCAATCAAGCAGTGAGCGATCGTCTGCGCCGTCTGTCCGAAGAGCAGGGTCAGAGCCCGTGGCTCGACAACCTCCAGAGAGCGTTCATCACCGGTGGAACGTTGAGAACGATCATCGAGTCGGGCATCCGCGGGCTCACGTCCAACCCGACGATCTTCCAGAAGGCCATCCAGGGCAGCGCGGACTACGACGAACAATTCACGAACGAGATCCGGCGGGGGCTCTCCCCTGTCGAGGCGTACTGGGAACTCGTGATCACCGACATTCACGGCGCCCTCGACGCCTTCGCCGGCGTCCACGCCCTCTCGGGTGGCGTCGACGGGTACGTGAGCGTCGAGGTTGATCCCTCGCTCGCCCACGACGGACCAGGGACCCTTGCAGCCGGACGCGCTCTCGACGACCGCATCAACCGCGACAACGTGATGATCAAGATCCCGGCAACGCGCGAGGGCGTGCCCGCCATCCGCCAGATGATCGCCGACGGCCGGAACGTGAACGTCACGTTGATCTTCAGCCTCGACCGTTACCGCGACGTGATGGAGGCTTACCTCCGCGGCCTGGAGGACAGGGTCCAGCAAGGTCTCCCGATCTCGGGAATCGCGAGTGTCGCGAGTTTCTTCATCAGCCGCGTCGACACCGAGATCGACAAGCGGCTCGAGGCCACGGGCACACCGGGCGCCCTTGCCCTGCGGGGCACCGCTGCGGTCAACCAGGCGAAGCTCGCGTACGACGCGTTCGTCAGCGTGTTCTCGGGTCCGCGGTGGCAGAAGCTCGCCGGTCTCGGTGCACAGGTTCAGAGACCACTCTGGGCTTCCACATCCACGAAGAATCCCGCGTACCCGGACACGCTCTACGTCGATGCGCTGATCGGACCGCACACCGTGAACACCCTGCCCGACCCAACTGTCGAGGCGTTCTCCGACCACGGGACTGTCGCCCGCACGATCGACGTGGGCGTCGGCACGGCGAGGGCACAGTGGGACGAACTCGCCGGGCACGGCGTGGACGTGAACGACGTGGCCGACCAGTTGGAGCGGGAGGGAGTGGCCTCCTTCATCAAGAGTTTCGAGGACCTCATCTCGGCACTTCACGTCAAGGCATCGTCGCTCGGGTCCTGATGACCGATGCATCCGGGCCGGGCGGAACCCTGGCACGCATCGAGGCATCACTCGCGGCCTCCACGAGGGCGGGTGCCGACCGCCGTCAGATTGCGCGTCTGCTCGATGCCGTCGACGACCTCATCCGCGGGCAGGCATCAAGCCTCGACGTGAAGATCGCGAGTGCAGCCCTCCAGGAGATGGAGGACGCATTCGAGATGTTCGCGCCGTACAGGGACGCACGGAAGGTGACCATCTTCGGCTCCGCACGGATCTCCGCCGGGAGCCCGATCTATGACCTCACCGTCGAAGTCGCCCGGAGGCTGGCAGACGAGGGGTTCATGGTCGTCACGGGCGCCGGCCCGGGCCTCATGGAGGCCGGCATGGTGGGTGCCGGCAAGGAGAAGTCAATCGGAGTGTCGATCCGGCTGCCCTTCGAGGCGTCGGCGAACGACATCATCATCGACGACGAGAAGCACGTCACCATGCGCTACTTCTTCACCAGGAAGTTGATGCTCATGAAGGAGTCCCACGGCTTCCTCTGTCTCCCCGGCGGGTTCGGCACGCTCGACGAGACATTCGAGCTTCTGACGCTCGTGCAGACGGGCAGGTCTGTGCCCGCACCGATTGTGTTCCTCGACCCGCCCGACCGTCCGTTCTGGAAGCCGATCATGGCGGGTCTCATGCCCACGCTGCTGGCCCACGAGGTCATCTCGCCGGAGGACACGGGTCTGTACCGCATCACGAGCAACGTGGATGAAGCGGTCCGGCTCGTCACCGGTTTCTACAGGAACTTCCACTCCATCCGCCATGTGGACGACATTCTCGTCATCAGGCTGGAGCGACCCGTTCCTGACGCTGACCTCGCCGCGCTGCGGACCGGGTTCGTCCACCTCCACGGGAACAAGCGTTTCGAGATGACAGGACCCACCGCCGTCGAGACGCGTGACGCGGACGCACTCGACAAGCACCGGTTGGCCGTGTCGTACACGGGCAAGGGCTACGCGCCCTTGCTGCCCCTGATCGAGGCACTCAACCGCTGGTAGGAGGAAGTCCGGACAGCAAGTGGATGGCCTTGTCGATCGCCCGGCGTGCCTGGGTGATCGTCTTTTCCGCCGCCGGTCTTTGGCCGGAGCCCGACGCGACAGCCTCTCGCAACAGGTCGAACGTCCTCTCTCCGAGTGTCTCGCTGATGGACTCGAGTTGGGACACGATCTCGTCGAACTGTTCACCGCTCATTCACCAAAGGTACATCGGCGATGTGAGCAGTCGAAGCCGCATCATCTAGCGTTGTGACGTGCCCCACGAAGACCTTGCCCACGAATGGATCAGTTTCGAGGATCCCAACGAACAAAGGACATGGACGATCGACGCCACGTTCTTCAACTCGAATTTCAAGTGCATCTTCGGAGAGGGCTGCCAGGGCATCCATGACGACCCGACGCCCGAGCTCAGCCAGGGCTGCTGCTCGTTCGGTGCGCACTTCCTCGACAAGAAGGACAAGAAGTCGGTCGAGAAGGCCGTGAAGCGGTTGGAGCCGCGTCATTGGAAGAACCACAAGTCCGCCGAGAAGAAGGGCTGGATCGAGATCGACAGCGACGGCGAGGAGAAGACCCGCGTGGTCGATGGAGCGTGCATCTTCCACAACCCTCCCGGTTTCGAGGGCGGCACGGGTTGCGCCTTCCACATCGCCGCGGAGGAGGCGGGCGAACGCCACATGGACTGGAAGCCCGACGTGTGCTGGCAGGTGCCCGTGCGACTGGAAGAGCACATCGAGGATGACGGCCACGTCGTCTCGACGCTGCGCGAATGGAAGAGGCGCGACTGGGGGTCCGGCGGCGACGACTTCGCCTGGTGGTGCACGGAATCAGCAGACGCTTTCGTCGGCGAGAACGCCGCGTACGTGTACTTCAGGAACGAGCTGACCGAGATCATGGGCACCGAGGCCTACGACATCATGGTCAAGTACCTCGAGCGACCGAGAGCGGTCGCACTTCCCCACCCCGCGCTCAAGCGCAAGGGCTGAGCCCCTTACGAATTCTGCTTCTTGAACGCACGGCGACGGTCCTCGAGACCGAGCATGCGCTTGCGGATGCGGATCTTGGTGGGCGTCACCTCGACCAGTTCGTCGTCGCCGATCCACTCGATGGCCGTCTCGAGTGTGTGGATGATGGGGGCCGCCAGTTTCACGCCGTCGTCATGGCTGTGCGTCCGGATGTTGTTCTTCTCCTTCGGCCTGACCGCGTTCACCACCATCTCCTCGCCGCGGGCACCCTCACCGATGACCATTCCCTCGTAGACATCCTCGCCGGGTGACAGGAAGAGCGTCCCGCGCATCTGGAGGTTGTCGAGTGCGTAGGCCGTGGTGGACCCCATCCTGTCGGCGATCATCGCCCCACCGAGACGGTGAGGGAGCTCCCCCGCCCACGGCGTCCACCCCGCGTGGCTCTGGTTGAGAAGAGCGGTTCCGCGGGTTGCCGTCATCAACATGCTGCGGAAACCGATGAGTCCGCGTGACGGGGCCTCGAAGGACACGATGGTCCGTCCGGGGTCGCCCGGACGCAGGTCGAGAATCCGTCCCTTGCGCGGGGCCAGCGCCTGCGTGACTGTGCCGACATGCTCGTCAGGGACGTCACAGGTGCCGGCCTCCAGCGGCTCGTGCTTCTTCCCGTTGATCTCGCGTGTGATCACCTCGGGCCTGCTGACCTGGAGCTCGAAGCCCTCGCGGCGCATGTTCTCGATGAGAACCGCCAGCTGCAGCTCGCCGCGCCCGGCGACGCTCATCACGTCCGCCGAATCGGTGTCGGCGATCTTGATCGACACGTTCCCGAGGATCTCCTTGTTGAGTCGCTCGCGGATGTGGCGACTGGTGACGTACTTGCCCTCGCGCCCTGCATAGGGCGAGTTGTTCACGCCGAAACTCATGCGGATGACGGGCTCGTCCACCTCGAGACGCGCGAGCGGTGCGGTCACGTCGGGGGCTGCGATGGTGTCGCCCACCTCCACCTCGGGGATTCCCGCGAGCACGAAAAGGTCACCGGCGCGGATCTCGTCGACTTCGGAGCGGCCCACACCGTCGAACACGCTCAGCTGGGCGATGCGGCGCCTGAGCGGGTTCCCGTCGGTGTCCTTGCCCCACAGGGAAACGCTGTCACCCTTGCGCATGACACCGCTGTGGACGCGACCGATGGCGAGTCGACCGAGATAATCGGACGCGTCGAGATTCGTGACCAACGCGGTCATGGGCGCCTCTTCGTCCATGGACGGGGCAGGAACGGTCTCGAGAATCGTGTCGAGGAGCGTGGACAAATCCGCGTCGGCCGCCGGCATGCCGACGCCCTTCATGGCGCGGCCCTCGCGGGCCACCGCCGAGATGACGGGGAACGACAGTTGGTCGTCGCTCATCGCGAGGTCCAGGAACAACTGCTCGACCTCCTCGAGCACCTCCTCGGGCCGGGCATCATGCCGGTCGACCTTGTTGATGACGAGAACGGTGGGCAGACCGCGCCCGAGTGCCTTCGACAGCACGTAGCGGGTCTGGGGCAAGGGTCCTTCGGCCGCGTCAACGAGAAGCACGATCCCGTCCACGAGTGCGAGTGCCCTCTCCACCTCACCACCGAAGTCGGCGTGTCCCGGGGTGTCCACGATGTTGACCAGGACGTCCTTGTACCGGACACGGGCGGCCTTGGCGAGAATCGTGATGCCGCGCTCCCGTTCCTGGTCGTCGGAGTCCATGACGCGGTCCACGACCTGCTGGTGCGATGCGAAAGTGCCGGTGGAGCGCAGCAGTGCGTCCACGAGGGTTGTCTTGCCGTGGTCGACGTGCGCGACCAGGGCAACGTTGCGTAGGGGGTTCTTCATGTTCGGGTGCCGACTGGGTTCAGTCGTCGTCGTCTTCGGACTCTTCGTCCTCATCGTCGAAACGAACGCCGTAGCGCTCTGCGATTTCTGCGTACTCGTCATCCTCGGACTTGGACGACCGTGACGAGTCACTGAACCCAAGGTCAGACGCCGAAGGACCGGCCTGCTTCAGTTTTCGCGCTTCTTCGAAGCGGCGGTGGCGACCCTTTTTCACGCTCGGGCTCCAAGTCTTGAGGCCTGGGGGGCCTTTCGGTACAACTTGGATACTTTACCGTTTGCATGCCCTGGATTCGGGGAATTGGGCTATTTCGTGGGGTCAACGGGGACCATTGCCAGACCCATCTCGCTGCCCTCGCTGCGGAAAGTGAGCGCCATCCTGCCCTGGATCAGCAACTCCACGTCACGTCCGAGGATGTCGGCACGCCAGCCCTCGGCGAGTCTGGCACCCTGGTTCCCCGCGAGAAGGTCGACGATGTCCTTCCGTGTCCCGAGAAGTGTCGGGTCGAGGTCGCTCTGTCGGGCCAATTCGGCGACCCACACACCGACCAACGTGACTGCCGGTCGCATCGATTTCTCCAGGTCCTCCCCCTCGGGTGCCGGGAACGCGAGTTCCCCCGATTCAGAGCCCGAGAGTCCCGCGCGCACGGCGTTGAGAAGTGCGTCGGCGAGGTTGCCGTGGGTCAACCTGCCGTCGATTCCACGGCACGACCCGAGCTCCTCCGGGTTCCGCGGGCAGCGTTGCGCGACGCTCAGCAGCGCGATGTCCGACATGACGTGGCGCGGCGGAATGTCGAGGTGCATCGCCCGCTCCTCCCGCCAGCGCGCGACGGACTGCGCCACCCACCTCGACTTGCCCTTCACGGTGCGGATGTCCTTCACCCTCAGCCACGCGTCGTCGGGGTCGGTGGGACCGACCGGGCGTGTGCGGAGTTCCTCGCACGCCTCGGCGCACCACTGTGTCCGTCCGCGCCGATCGAGGTCCTCGTTGATCAATCTCATGAGTTCGGGAAGGTGGACGACATCCGATGCCGCGTAGTTGCGTTGGTCGTTGGTCAGCGGCCGCCGCAACCAGTCCGTGAGACGGTCCCCCTTCGGAACGGTGACCCTGAGGAGCGACGCTGCGAGGTTCACCAGCGACGGACTCGAGTAGCCGATGAACCCGGCAGCCAGTTGCGTGTCATAGATCCGTGACGGCACAAAACCCATTGACTGGGTCATGACATCGAGATCCTGCTGGGCCGCGTGGAACACGGCGAGGGCATTGCTCTCGAAAAGGGGTCGCAGCAACGACGTGTCGACCGTCAGCGGGTCGATCAGTGCGATGCGCTCGCCCACACCGATCTGCACGAGGGCGAGACGCGGGAAGTACGTCTTCTCGCGGTGGAACTCGGTGTCGATGAAGTACTCGTCATGGCCGAGCGC